>SKGZ01000038.1 GCA_007117175.1 Bacteriovoracales bacterium
ATGTCATCCATAAGAATCTTAAAAAAGCCATTGATAACTAAAGTACCAAATTCGCCCTGGCCCTGGCAAACCATTAAAGGATTGATAAGGGCGATCTAATAAATTTTCTAAGCTCAACTGCAAGCGATGTTGAGTTCTCACATAACTTAATTCAATAGTATGCACCTGCAAATCATCAGCGGGCAAAAGGTTGGCATCATCAAAAAACATATGAGCACTATAGAGATAGCGGTGCCCAATCACCCATTCATCTGCAAGATGAAACTGAGTTAAAATATTTAACTGTCTTTCAAATAAATTAGGCATTCTCTTATTTTGCAAAGGACCTGCTGTTTGATTTTCGGCTATTTGATAACTATAAGAAATTTTTTGTTGCCATTGACCCAATTGCCAGCTTTGGGCTAACTCCACTCCCCTGATTTGAACTTCTTCTAAATTCTGAGCCACTCCCACTCCCAATGAATTAAAATTAAAAACGATGGCATCCTTTAATCGTTTTTGAAAAAAACTCAGCTCGCTTTGATGATAAGATAAATTCAAGGACAGGTTCTCAGAACGCTCCGGCCTTAAATCAGGATTGGACTGCTGGAAACCATTTTGACCTTGCACTTGCCAAATTTGCGGGAAACGCAGCAAGCTTTGAACCTGTAAATTCAGACGCAATAATCCCCATTTTCGAGTCACACTGAAAGCTCCTTCTGCTCCACTAGCATCATTTTCCACTAATCCTCGATCTCGATACTGTTTTTGAGTCAATTGCAAACTAAGACTCCACTGATCACGCTCATAGCCTAATTCATTAGAAAAATGCCATTGAGTTCGATTCATTTGATCTCTTTGCCCAAGTTCAGTTTGGGTTACATCATCTCGTTGCCCATAAACTTTCACACTGTAAACAAAGTCTGAAAAACTCTTCGAATAAAGCCCGTAAATAGGATAGCTCACCAATTGACTCACTTGTTCTAAAGGGGTATTTCCTAAGCTAGCCAGTGGGTCCACAAAACTTTGCTCTAACTCTTGCCGAGACAACCAAAATTGAAAACTGTGATCATCTAATTGTCTGCTCCACTTGATTTCTTGATTGCGATGCTTTTGCCAAAAATAAGCTTCACTCATACTGCTTTGGCTCAGTGCTGGCAATTCTTGCTTATGATCCCACCATAGCCCTTTCCATTCAATTTGATCCTCTCCCTTTTGGTATTTTAGTTGAGGGGCGATGGAGTAATGAGAACGCGCAGCGTTTTCTCGCTTAGCATTGAAATCATCACTACTATTAAGGGGAGTTCCATTATTATCCAGGTAGGGATAATTATTCTCAGTCATTTCCCCATCTAGATTAATGCGATAACTCCAGTTTGAATTAATTTTTGCACTGGTGGTAAGATGAACACGGTAAGTCTCAAAGCTACCAGCAGTGACCTTCAAAAGCTTTAAGTCCTTTTTGGTTTTGAAAACAATGACTCCCCCTGGTGCACTGAGATACTGTAAGGGAACAGAGTCCTTGTAAATAAGGACTTCTTCTATGGAGTCCACGGGTAGGGTTGCTAAATCAAGTGCCTGACCAGAATTTTGTCCCAATAAATAATCATCTAAGTAGACATTCACGTGATCCACTCGACTGCCACGTAAACTTAATTGTAAGCCACCTCGGTGAGGATCTCGAAAAACTTGCAAGCCAGGGATCTCTCTTAGCGAATTTTCGATATTCTCTGTTTGGATTTTAACAGACTGAACTTCTTGCTCCTCTACAACGATTGGCTCTTGAGCCTGTATGAGAGTCGGTATTAAGAATAGAAGTAATCTTTTCATTATTCACGGCAAACAGCAATCTGCTGAGGAATTAAATCCATAGCAATGACCTGATCAATCTCGCTATTTTGCCAAAACTCAATTTGCGGCTTTTGGCGATCACTTTTTAACAAAATAATACCACCAGCAAATGACTCAATAGCACCATAATGCCCCTCTGATAGTTGTTCTAATTGGCCAGTCTTCAAACCCAGACGATAGACATTTATCTTTTCCCAACCTTGATAGCTAAGAAACCAAAGATCATCGCCATGCAAAGTAAAATCCCAAATTCTTTGACCTTGAATGATCGACTCCAATTCTAACGTCTGAGTATTCAACTTAAGAATACCACCACCAGTAGAGTCATCTCCCATTAAATCCCCTTGACCCGCCAATAACAAATATTCATCATTTTTAATTATTTTTGAAACAGGATTCAGTATGGGATCTAAGCTCACTCTTTCTAGCCTTTCAAGTTGTTGTGAATAAATAAGTAATTCAGGAGTTTCAAATTGCCATGGAACAATGTCTCTAACGTAGCCTGCTAAGAGTAAGTATAGCTTTTCGTTCAAGTATTTTCCTTCAATTAAGTCCGGCAAACTGCGCCCCACAGCATACTCACTTAGATCTAGCCGCTTCATTGATTTGGGATTTGCCTGATCAAAAATCCAAGCATAAGGGCTTCCCATCCTTGCCATTATCACTTGATGATTAATAAAAATGAGAGAGTTTGCGTTGGCTGATTGCAGATTCTCTTGTGGGAAATTGGCATGTTGATTAGTACTGATTTGCCATTGTGCATTTGGTAGGTTTTCAACAGGATAATAGGTAAGATTATCTCGATGATAGCGCTCAATGACATAAAAGCCCTGAGAATCACAAAAAACTTTAAGGTCACTATGAGCTCTGTGAAAGCTTTCTAGCTGCTTTCCATTGGCATCAAAAACAGAGATTTTTCCGCTGGTAAAGCCTGGAGACACACTGACTACTGCGAAGTAAGCTTGTTCTTCAGAAAGATCAAAGTTTTCAAATGATTCATGAGGAGAATGGGATGATCCACATGAGTAGAAAAAAATGAAAAAAGCTATTAAGCAATATTTTTCCATCAGTTATTTATCAAAGTTTTTTAATGTATTAATTGTGGCTTGCAAAAGAGTCTCAAATTCTTTTTGCTGGGCCTGGGTAGTAACTGAACGACCATAAGCATCAACAGTGTAATTAAATTCTAACCTATTTGAGCTAATCAACTTAAGCTTGGTGGTTGTTTTACGGGCAACCACTCTATCTTGCCTTCCTTGAAAAAAGAAATATGTATTAATCAGCGCATTCATAAGAGGGCTATACCTAATTTCTGTGCTGACCTCTAATGTCTCTCTCGCCCCTTTTTTTATACCAAATTCTATTTTCACCTCAGTCTCTTTGATTTTACCGTCAGGGTCATTCACATTATCAGTATAAAAAATAAGAACATCTGCAGTGGTGGCCTGTCGAGAACGATTCCATCGAGTTGCTAATAGCGCCTGCTGGTCATATTGTCGCAACGGATGATGGTTATAGTACTGAAAGTAGGTATTTAAAAAACGACCAGTAAAACTATTCTGATGAAAAGAATGATTTAACTGACTGTGTATCTTATAAAAATCAGCCACCTCAATACCCTCTTCAGCGAGATTAATGGTAAATTTCTTTTTGAGAGTCACAGCATTAGCTGGGAAAACAATCCAAATTGATATCAAAAGTAGAACTAAATTTTTCATTCTAAAAAACTCCCTTATGAAATATTTATATGCTCTTAGCACGAGTGATTTAAACTTTGCAAGGATTGTTTTGCGCCGAGTTATTTCTGGATTTGTGTTTTCATCAAGCGAGGTAATTCAAAACGACTTGAACTATTATACCAATCCAGCCCTGCCCCTCGGCCGACAGGCTTAAACTGATCCGTGTTAATTCTTCCCTCTATAAGCAATGAATCATCGATATGAACCTTTAACACTTCGCCGGTGATGAGAGACCCGGAACCTGCAGCCCCAGTGCCATAGTGCAAGATATCTCTTTTGCTGCATTCGAAGTGAATAGGAGACTCCTTCACCCGCGGCGGTTGAACCAATTCACTCTTAAGTTTGCCTAAACCACAAAATTCAAATTCATCTTCTCCGTAAGCAAGCTCTCTTGAGCTCTCATTCACCTTAAGATAATTGGCTTCAGTGACAAAGTTCACCACAAACTCTCCAGTGCGCTCAATATTGACTAAGGTGTCTTTCTTCTTTTCATCGCTACTGCGAATTAAGGGACAAAAGGCAATGATCATAGGCTTGGCACTAATTGCAGTAAAAAACGAAAAAGGTGCTAAGTTATGAGTGCCATCCTCATTGCAGGTACTCACCCAAGCAATGGGTCTTGGTTGCACTGAGCCAATTAAGAACTTATAATTTTGAGTAAAATCTCCATTGGTATCAAAGCTTTTCATTTTTTAGGCATCCAACTTTTCCAATAATCTTGAA
>SKGZ01000183.1 GCA_007117175.1 Bacteriovoracales bacterium
AACAAAAAAGGGGCGAGGTAGAGAAAAAGTAATACCGTCGATAGAGATCTCTCTTTCTTCCATTGCTTGCAAAAGAGCACTTTGCGTTTTTGGGTTTCCTCTATTTAATTCATCAATAAGAATAAAGTGGTTAAAGAGTGGGCCTTTAATAATTTTTGTTTTTTCATTTTTAGCGTCATAAAGTGAATAGCCAATAAGATCTGAGGGAAGGGTATCGTTAGTGAATTGAATTCGACTGAGTGGAAGATTGGTAAGAGCGGCAAATGCTTTTGACAGTGTCGTTTTTCCTACGCCTGGAGAATCTTCTAATAGAATATGTCCTTTGGCAAAAAAACAACAAATGACTTTATGGATGATTTCAGGCTTGCTTAGTAATGTTTGGTTGAGTTGTTCAGAAAGATCTTTAATTTTTTGATGGGTCATTAAAATGTTACCCCTGCGTTGATCGCAAAACCATAAAAGAGTTGATCTGTCAGATTGACAGAGTTATTACCTAGCTCGCTAGTCAGATAGTAGTTATAGTTCAAAAGGAGTTCCGCTTGAATGATAATAGAGTTAAATGTATGTTCGTAGCCAATTCCAGTAGTAATAGGTATACCAAGTAGACTTAATTGAGAATTTAAGGTTTCACTATCGGTTGGGATGCTAATATCGATTGAGGCAATAAAAAGTCCTATTCCCCCGCGAGCGTAGATACTATCAGTAATAAAATAGTGAATTCCACCGGTTATTTGAAGGAAATTTGAGTCAAATGAGCCAATTCTTGCAAATGCCCCCCCCCCACTGGCGTAATTAAACTTTCCCTCAAATCTAAGTCGATTATTTCCTCTTTGGTACTTAAGAGCAAGTGAAGTGTGTAAATCAAATTCAAACTTGGCTCCTCCTGCAGTCACTTCAGCAGGTTGTATCAATTCTAATCCTGCAAATCCAAAGTTGCGATAATCTTTGTAGAGTTCTGTGATTTCTTCGTCACTAATTTTCAGACGATCGCCGGGACTAACTACACCAGAGGTTACCTTGGCAAGAGCTTTACCCCTGCCCAGTTTTTCAATTTTAATTTTTCCAGATTGGTAGGGGCCAGAAAAGGTTTTATAGACTGTACCAATATTTTTATCTTGCAAACCTTGAGTTGATATTACGACAGTTTTACCTTTAACTGATAAAACTTTGCTAGCCAAAACAGGCAATGATATTGAAAGCATGATGAATATGAAAATAATTTTCATAAAACTTATAATATCATATAGCTTGAAATTCACACGTTTTTTTAGAGAGACCAGTCAATAGGTTTTTGATTAGTTTGCTCAAGATAGTGATTGCATTGAGAGAAATGGCTACAACCCAAAAAACCCCTATGGGCAGAAAGTGGTGATGGGTGAGTACTTGAAAGAATAAGATGCTGGTTGTGATCAATGAGTTTTTTTTTATTTTGTGCAAATTTTCCCCAGAGCATGAAAACTAAATTTTTTTTATTTCTGGCAAGGATTTCAATGACCTTATCGGTAAAGTACTGCCAGCCTATTTTTTGATGAGAATTAGGCATTTTGTGCTCAACTGTTAATGAGGAGTTGAGCAAGAGCACACCTTGCCTTGCCCATGGTGAGAGATTTCCATTTTCAGGTTGCTTAATTTTAAGATCGTTCTCCTGTTCTTTGAAAATATTTTTTAAGGAAGGGGGGAGAGCTTGATTAGAGGGAACTGAAAAAGCAAGCCCATCAGCTTGATTGGGTCCATGATAAGGATCTTGTCCTAGGATGATAACCTTTATGGAATTGTAAGGAGTGAGTTCAAACGCTCGAAAAATATGGGTAGAGTTTGGGTAAATTATTTTTCCTTGAGCCCTTTGCTTTGACAGGTAATCTTCAATTTTAGTAATAGGCTGTTGATTAAGCAGCTCTGTTATTTCTACTGGCCAATGAGAATTAAATTTCAATTTATTCATAAGCATCACAAACTTTGATATACTGTTGGTTATGAGAAAGTTAACCAATCTTACTCACTATAAGCAAGATTATTTTTTGACTTTATATTTTTTAATCGCGATTCACGTGATGGTTTTAATTGCAGTTAGTTTTGAATACTTTATTGCGGGAGGACTTTCGTTCTTGCTTTACGCTATTAATATTTTTGGATTGATGCTTTTTTTTAATGCTTATTATCGTTCATTAAAGGAGCTACTTTATACTTTTTGGGGGCTGAGTATTCCAGCTCATGGATTTCTTCTTTATAGTTTTTTTTACTCCTTAAGTTATCAAGAAACAGCAGTTCCATCATATATTTACCTGGCTTCTATTCTAATCCATTGGATGATTTTTTATTTAATTTCTGCTCCTGTTTTCTTTCCCCAGATGCGTTGGTGGGAGTATGATTTTCGCTTCCGAGGAGATTTACCAGCGACTCTTGTAGTGAATGATCGCGCTTATGAATGTCGTCTTATTGATTTACGAAGGGGAGGTGGTGGACTTGTCTTGTTTGAGGACTTAGACGTAGGAGTTGTTGGTGATGTTGAAGTGACTTTGGGGCAAAGGCGTTATCAACTCTCAGCTGTTTTGATTTCTTCAACCACCAATGTTCCTGGAAGAGGATTTACTTACGGTGTAAGATTTTTACTTAAAACAAGATCTGCCAAAAAGGATTATTACCTTCTTCGTTTCCGCTGGTTAAAGCATACTCAGGCAAAATTAAAACAGCGAATGAAAATGGTAGCCTAGATGAACTTTGAATCTGATAAGCAGTTTATGGAAAAGGCTTTGCAACAAGCTCAGAGAGCTTATCAGCAGGCAGAAGTTCCTGTGGGCGCAATCGCTGTTGATATGAATGGAAAGGTGATTGCCAGTGCTTTTAATGAAAAAGAAATAAGCTTGGATCCCTGTGCCCATAGTGAGGTGCTTCTTTTAAAAAGAGCCGCCAAAAATTTACAGAGCTGGCGTTTAACAGATTTGAGTGTTTATGTGACTCTAGAACCTTGTCCAATGTGTTTAGCGGCCATGGTGCAGGCCAGGATTAAAAATTTAATTTTTGGTGCTTATGATGCAAAAGGCGGAGCCCTAAGTTTGGGTTATTGGCTGCATGAAGACAGTCGATTGAATCATGGTTTTTCAGTTCGCGGTGGAGTTTTGGCAGGGCCATGTTCGCTTATTCTTAAGGATTTTTTTAAGGCACGTCGTGGATAAATGGCGGAGAACAAGGGATTCGAACCCTCGAAACGGTTTCCCGTTTACACGCTTTCCAAGCGTGCGCCTTAGACCACTCGGCCAATCCTCCGCATGGATTGTCCTTATTTTATTAACAACTTATAGAAGTTTTGTCTCCATTCTTTTCTTGGTTGTTATTGTCTTTTTTTGTTGTTTTGAGCTGTTAGGTTCCCAAAATGTTCCCGGATTAGCTCAAGGTTTTTGATTTACAACCCGATAAAACCCATTCAACTAGATTTCAAAAAACAAGGAGCCACTTAATGCCAAAAAAAATTGCTGCTGCCGCGATGGGTAAAGCTGGTAAAGCTGCTATTTTATATAAAGCCATAACCATTTTTAAACATCTCTATAAAAATTTAAACGATGTTGACTGGAGCCTCCATATTAAAAATATTGAAAAAGAACTTAAACTGGCCCAGCGGAAGTTTGTTGGTCAAAAGGTATCCTTTATTGGCCCCCCGGGAGTTGGAAAAACAAGCTTAATTAAAGTTCTAAAAAATCCTAAAATAGAAAAATCTCAGTTAGAGGAATATAGAAAAACAGGTGCCGATGAATCCTATAAAGGTTTTCCAGTTAAATGGAATGTTCCGATTACGGATGGTCACCAAGTTCTTTTTACATTTAAAGTTGCTGCCGGAGTAGACAATGGTGGAGAAGACTATATCAGGGAGGGACATTGGCTTGAAGCGATTGAAAAAAGTAAAATAATTTTTTACTTATTTGACTTTGAGAAACTCAACAATAAAGACACCTATAAAGAAGAGTTTGACAGGATTATGAAAGACTTTGAGTGGATAGGAGAACATGTAAATGCTCTACCCGCGAACTTTAAAGTCGTTCTTGTCGGCAATAAAGTTGACGTGTATTGCTCTACGCTTAAGGAATTTAGAAAGCTCAGTGAGGAAAAACAGGAAGAACTTAAACATTTGCATGCCGAAGTTCTTGATTGTATTCCATTTGGTTATCAATCGAACATAAAACAACCAATATTAATGTCTCTCTTTGACAAAAAGATAAGAAATGAGCAGTTCACAGACTTATTGCTTTCAATAATAGGCAAAAATCTCGTTGACTTGATTAAAGAAT
>SKGZ01000086.1 GCA_007117175.1 Bacteriovoracales bacterium
AGGCTCACCATTTTTGACAGATGGGCATCCAAGCGATCTAAGCTATTTTGAATCATGGCAGAATTATCAGTGAGAAGACCATTTTTTAAAGCAGCAAGGTCGGCAAATAAATTAGGCTCTCCCTTTTCTTTAAAGGCCGGTTTTTGAGAATTGATTTCCTCTGCTGTTGCCAGGCCGCGGGAAATTCTTTGCATATCAACGGCATCACCTTCCTCTTCTAGTTGTAGACTAGGGGGAGTGGGAGCAAGGGACTTTAAAGAAAAAAGATCTTTACCGTTAAGATTAGCCTCCACAAAAAAATCTTTATTCACCTCAATATAAGACTTTCCATTATCGCCATGATAATTCCCATCTTGATCAAAAGGCCTGGTTTGGGTTTTATGACCCGCAAATAAGTAGCGATTGGCTAATTGTCTATTGGCAATAGCAAGAGATTGATTGCGCAACTGGTTCACTTCTTCAGCCACACTCTTGCGAACAGAGGGATCGTGAATATTAGAAGATTGGGCCAAGGCAATTTCTTTAGCCCGCATCACCACTTCAGTGAGATCACTAATAGCATTTTCAGTCATTTCTAGTTGAGTCTTGGCAAAATTGGCATTGCGTCCAAACTGTGTTCCATCAGCTTTAGAGGAGCGAATAGAGAGTAACTCAGTATTGCCAATGGGATCATCTGATGGCTTTTGAATACGCTTGAGATTCGATCCTTTAATTTGTAAATCTTCTAATTTCGCTTTAGTCCTACTCACAGAGTAGTTGATGGAATTGGAAGCGCTATTTTCAGAGACTCGTGTCATCTCTCATTACCTCTTTAGATTCATCACAGCATTAAACATATCTTCTGATGCACCAATCACCTTGGCAGCTGCTTGATATTGGTGTTGGTAGCGAATCATATTGGCAGCCTCCTCATCCAGTGAGACTCCAGAGATTCTTTCCTTAATGGATTTATTTTGGGCCAAAATGCCCTTACTTTGTTCTTCTAACATTTTACTTTTAGAAGTCTCTGTTCCTAAGCTCCCGATGGCCTTTAAGTATTGCTCTTGCAAAGTAGAGGTCCCGTCATTTAGAAATTTTTCATTTTGCAATTTAGTAATTGCTAATGCCACTCTATTATCACCAGGAGAGTTGGGCTCTAGGGCCGAGGCGATATAAGCAGCGTCTTCTTTAATTAAATCTGAAAGATCAATTTTTTCGCTGGCATGTTCCACTGAATCAAGTTTTCTAAAAAAATCGATCCCTGTAAGCTTTTTAAACTGACCATTATTAATGACTTCGCCTTGCTCATTGGTGTCCACCATGGCATTGATATATCCTTTGCGGTGGATAGCATTGGTGGCGGAGCTTAATTGATAGGCCATTAAGTCCATTTGCTTTTTCATATGCTCAACTTCACCATCGCGACTTTGAATCAAGGCTTGCAGTTTTCCTGATTGAACTTTGTCACTAAAAATCTGTCCAGGTCTGGAAGCGAAATAAAGATGAACACTTCCAGGATCATTAGGATTTTGATCATCTTTTTTAAGGTGAGTAGCACCTATTTCTACATTGGTGCCACCTGTGACAATAGTTCCTACTCCTTCGATATTGACCACATACTGGCTTTTTTCATCTTCATAGGTCGTGACATTCATAAATTCTGAAAGAGAGCTGATCGCTAAATCTCTTTGATCTCTTAAGTCTGAAGCCTCTCCGCTGGTGACTTCAAAATCTGCAATTTGAGTATTGAGAGTGGCAATAGTCTGGGTGAGTGCATTGATTTCTTCAGCTGCGCCGATGATTTTTTGATTGATATTATTAGTGATTTCATTGAGAGTTCCACTGATTCTTTTAAAGTCATTTACCACCACTCGTGCATTATCGCGAACAATAGAGCGCACTGTTTCATCATCAGGGCGATTAGCCAATTCTCGAAAGTTATTAAAAAAATTATTCAGCAGTTTATTCATGCCCTCGCCATTGATTTCATTAAAGATTTCCTCAGTTTGTCCTAATTGGTGGGCCCGTTCGCTGTGATACTGGTGATGACTTTGGGACGATAAAACCTTTTTTTCAATTAATTGATCGTGAATTCGTCTTACTTGTTTGACATCCACACCTTGTCCTACATTAATAGATCCCTTTTTGAGGGGGCTGCGAGCTTGGGCTTCTGCACGCTGGCGGGTGTAGCCTTCAGTATTGGCATTGGCAATATTGTGACTAGTGGTGCTTAATTTGCGCTGAGCACTTCCCAGTCCTGATTTTCCAATATTGAGTAATTCATTAGCCAAACTTGACTCCTCAAACTCTCTTAACGAGCACTTGTGACCTTTTCACCTTGACGGTTGTAGGTTTCAACGCTCTTTTTGCTGAGTGCAAACTCTTTTTTAAGTTGAGAGATATTCAAAAGAGCCTTGTTTAAAAAGAGTTGATTCTTTTTATTTTGCATTTGAATCTTTTCAATAATTTCAATTAAGGTTTCATTGTAGCGCTCAAGGTGGTGACTTAATCCGTATTCATTCTCAAGATAGGTAATGAGGTCATAAATTTTATCCATTTTGACTTGTGTTAACTCTTGAACTTTATTTAAGATTCGTTGTCTCTCATTTTCTATATTAGAAATTTCATGCAGTAATTCATTTTTTTGATCAAGAATGACATTGAGTTGATCCATATCACTGGCTAGCAAACATTGATACTCATCTACGGCAAGATTAAAAAGATCACTGTGTCTTTCGCAAAATTGTTTCCACAGTTCAATTAATTGCTGATAGATAATTTTAGCTTGATCTTGATTCAAGGTTATCCTCCATGCTCAATGATTTTATCGGCCAGTCCATCGTAATCAATTTGATAATCACCGCTATTAATTCTAGCTTTGAGTTCTGCTAATTTCGCTTCTCGATCAATTTCAGGAGCGCTATCCACTGCTTTTTTAATAGTGGCAAAGTCTTTCACACCTTCATTAATATTCACTTTGGCATGCCCTTGTGACTTTTGAGCAATCTCTTTAGCCTTCGCTTGATCATTGCGCTGAATACCAGTGTTGCCATCTGATTTCCTTATTCTTTGATCTTGTGCTGATCTTGAGTTGGGGAAAAAATTGGGTCTTACGTTGTTGATGTCACTCATGTGAACCTCCCTTGTGGGACTTAGGTTGAATTTGATCGAGAATCAATTCTTGTATTCCCAGTCCTTGTTGTGCAATGATCTTTGCCCTTTCTTGATCTTGTAGTGATTCATAAAAAGATTCACCTGTACTCTTGGGCTGATTTTGTGGAACTGATTTTTTCATTTCTTTGATAAGTTCGTAGACAAATTGCTCTTCCATGGCCTGTGCCACTTCTTTGTATGGATTAACCTCAGCTTGAATCGCTTGTGGTTTTTGTAAATGATTGGTTCCCGGTTTCACTTCCATGTTTTAGGGTACTCCTCACTGTTCATTATAGCCCATTTAATGGGTGAATGCAGTGAAAGTGAAAAATCTACCGTTTTGCTAGATAAACTCTATTTGAGCGTTGATGGAACCATTTTTGTCAAGTGTTTGGAAGATGGAAATCATATCTTCCGGAGTCGCTCCGATGGCGTTCAGGGCCTTGACTAATTCCTCAACTGTAGAGGTTTCTTCAATATGGTGGGCAAAGCTAGCCTGATCTTGGTCAGCGCTCTCATCCTTGATGCGCACTGTGAGGTTGTCATGGCTAAGTGCCACTGGTCGTAGTTGGATATTACCTCCAGCAACGATCGTTCCAGTTCTTTCATTGATGACAATCTTGGCCTTTTGATCAGTATTGACCTTAAAGTTTTCAATAATGGCCACGAGCTCCACCACTTTGCGACTATAAAACTCAGGTATAATCAAGTCTACTGTGGCTGCATCTTTAGGGTTAGCAAACTGCCCACCCAGTTCTTGATTGATCACTTTGGCAATTCGAGCGCTAGTGGTAAAGTCCGGATCATTAAGAGAAAAACGCAAAGACTTTTTACTGTCAAAATTTAATTCGAGTTCTCTTTCAATGACCGCTCCTTGAACAACGCGAGCATTGGAGGAAAATTTAGCACCTTTTTTGATTCCTCCAACTGAGATTTGTCCACTGGCAATGGCGTAGACCTTATCGTCTCCCGCCTTAAGGGGGGTGACTAGTAAGGTGCCTCCGGCAAGTGAGCTGGCGCCATTAATAGCTGAAACATTAATATCAATGCTCTGACCAATACGGCCAAAGGCAGGCATTTTAGCCGTGACAATCACTGAAGCAATGTTTTTTGAAGCCAATTCAGCCTTGGGGTCCAGTCCAAGTCCATTGAGTAATTTCTTCATTGAGGTATTTTGTAATTCGCCACCTCCATCTCCTGTCCCGTTAAGACCAATGACTAATCCGTAACCGACCAGTGGGTTTTCCCGAACCCCTTTGATGGATGTGATGTCTTTGATTTTAACTGGCTTGGCCAAAGAGAAAATTGACAGAAAACTGAGCACTAGAATAATAAACTTCATAAATTACCTCATGACCTTAACTCGTGATTCTATAATATGATCGGAGTGAATACTGCCATCCTCAGCAATATGTTCCTTTAAAACCATTGCCTCCACTTCAACCATTAATTTATCATTGCGAAAAAAGACTTCTTTACTTCCTTTGAGAATGACGTGGCGGTTACTGAGTTCATGATGAACTCTTGAGGGAATTTTATCATAGACGATGACTGCCTCGTCTTGATTATCTTCACTGGCTGCTTGTGATTGAGCTTGACTCTGTTGTTCATTTTGTTGTGGTGATCTTCTGGCACTGGCGGCACCTCGCGCGGGTGCACTGGTTGCGGGCATAAATGAAGGAGTGCTTTGCCTAGCGTGTCTGCGCAGTTCTCTGGAAATATCTTCTTTAAATGATTGCAGAACATTGATCACCACAATCTCGCCCAATTGTAGATTTAATCTTCTATTTTCCGCAGATCGAATGCCATCATAATTTCCCCAAAGACTTCCACCGGAGTCTTGATCGATAAAATCACTAGCGGTGTAGCGACCTAAGGTTTTGGGAGTTGGTGGAGTTGAGCCTTCTTGGGGAGAAGTGTAGGTAATAGGATTACTCACTGGTCTGCGGTCATATTCTCTGCTATTTTTCTTAGGATAAGGCCAGCCGTGACCTTGTTGACGGTGTTGCATTTTTTCTTCATAACTAATTCTTCGGTGCATTTTATTGACATAACTGGCACAAGAGGTGAAGAAAAAGAGTATGAGTAAAAATAGACTCAACTGTTTCATTGCCTAATCCTTACTGTTTGTTGATTAATAACCACACCTTCAAAAATTTTCTTAGACTGTAAATTTTGCACCTGAAGACTCTCTCCCAAACCAGCTCCATGCATCGCCCGTCCACTAGTTTTTAACTGCAGTGAAGTGGTGTCATAGATGACTTCAATTAAACTTCCTGGCCTAATAATCTTGATTGGTTTTAAATGATGGGCCTCTAGTTGCGTTCCTTTGGCAAGGCTTTGAGTGGTTTGAAAGTATTTAAGATCATCAACTGTGATTTCAAGTCCTTTAATTGCGCTAGCCGAGCCCATTTTTTTAAAAAAGCTAGCATCTAGTTTTTGGTGGCTAGAAATCGGTCGATTGCTGATGAGCAGGGTCTCTTGTCTTTGCACAGTAAAAGGATATTTTTTTCCATTGAGGGTAAACTCAGAGGTTTCAGCATTAAACTGACATTGAATATTGTCTGAATCATACTCTGCTAGAGCTGGTCCTTGGACTTGATAATCAACATGATAATGTGCGCAATCAGAAAGATTTGAGCTGTTAGCCTTTAGTTCTTCAATTTTATTTGTGAGTTGGTCCAGACTACACTGGTCTGCATAGAGAGCAAGATCTTTAGCTTGAATTTCCTTTTTTAATAAAATAACAGAATCACTGAGATAAAACTGACAACTCATAGAGCTGAAACTAGAGAAGCTAATCAAAATAAGGATGAGTTTAATCATTATTTAAGTCCATTCACAGTTTGCATCATCTGGTCTGCAACGCCCATCACTTTGGAATTCATTTCATAGGCTCTTTGCGCCTTAATTAAATCAGTCATTTCATTCATGACACTCACATTAGAACTTTCTAACATTCCTTGTTCAATGGTCCCCGCAATCTCACGTCCCGCCTCCATTTGAGTGGGGAAGCCACTGCCAGCTGTTGCTCCGTAAAGATTACCTCCAAGGCTTTTCAAGCCGGTGGGGTTAGTGAAAGTAAAAATTGGAATCTCGCCTAGCTGGGTAGGTTCAACGGTGCCCTTAGTGTAGGCTTCAACCTTACCATTGGCAGTAATATTGAGATGGGTTGTATTAGGGGGAATATTGATTCCAGGGAAAACCTTTTGACCACTCTTGGTGACTAAGTTTCCTTGGGAGTCGACTCCAAAGCTCCCATCTCGAGTGTAGTGGACTTGATCATCAGCGCTAATAATTCCAAAGAAACCTTCACCTTGAATCATGAGATCATAGGGATTATTAGTCACTTGCACGGAGCCCTGTTCAAAGTTTTTGCGTACAGCACTGGTCTTTGCTCCTGATCCAATCTGAAGACCGACACTGTATTCACTGTCATTTGATGAGCGATCTCCAGCTTCTTGAATCGTTTCATAGAGTAGATCATTGAACTCAGCTCTACTTTTTTTAAATGCATTGGTATTGGCGTTGGCAATATTATTCGAAATAGTATTCACATTGGTCTCTTGAGCTGCCATTCCTGTTGCTGAGGTATGTAGTGCTCTAATCATATTCCTTCTCCTTAGAAGCGAGCCAAGTCGTTGGCAGCTTTCACATTAATTGCATCATAGGCTTGTATTGCCTTTTGAATAGTATCGAAATGGCGGTGGGCCTTAATTAACTCTGACATTTCACCAATGGCATTGACGTTAGAGCTCTCAAGAAAACCTTGGTGAACTACGGTGAGTTCATTAGATTCTTTTTTATTGGCTTGATCAATATTGATAAAGTTAAGGTTTTCACTTTTTCTTAGTGCGTGAACATCATTAAACTCGACAATAGAGAGTTGAGAAATCTGATTTTCTCCTTGGAATATATTACCTTTGCCATCAATAGAGATGGGTTTTTGAGAGTCAAGTTTAATTTTCCGATTTTCGGCATCTCCTTGCCCTGCAGCCAGAACATGAGCACCATCTGCGGTGACTAGTTCTGACTGAGAGTTAAGGGAGAGTGCTGCTTTGCGAGTGAAGCGAATCCCATTCTCTGTAGAGATTTCTAAGAAACCAGGGCCTTTTAATGCTAAATCAAGTGGGTTTTGAGTCGGGACCAGTGAGCCCTGAGAAAAATCTGTATAACTACCAGCAACCTTTACCTTTGCATTTTCGGCACCTTGAGAGCGGTAAAAATCATCAGGTGAAAATTCACCTCTTGGTATATCAATATCATCACTAGGGTTTTCAAGTTGAGTAAGATATTCCTTGAAAATTAAATCATCTTTTTTAAAACCAGTCGTATTAGCATTGGCGATATTATTGGCAATGGTGTCAACTTTTTGCTGTTGGGCAATTTGTCCAGAAACCGGTACCCAGATGCTTTTCACTGATCTCTCCTTTCAGCAGTTAAACTGCTCATTCAAAATTATTATAACTTAAATCATTAATGTTTTATTTCAGCGGGAAAAATTCTCCAAGAGCTGGTAAAAATGTTTTATACTAATGAGGAATACAATCATTAAAAGTTAAGGAGAGATACTTGTCTAAAAAAGTAAACTTTGAAAGCTCCCTTGAGCAACTAGAGGGAATTGTTAAAAAATTAGAGAAGCCCGATGTGAACCTGCAGGAAAGTCTCAAACTATTTGAGTCAGGGGTGAAACTTTACAAAGATTGTCAGAAATCAATTGATGAGGCTGAGAAAAAAATAAAAATTCTGACTGATATGCTCGACGAAGAGGACTATTAAGAGTGCCTGCTTGGATATTATTATTGTTATTGAGTTCTTGCTCTCACTTTAAAACCAGAGAGCAGATACGCGCTATGAATGAGTCCCATGCAGACAAAGACCAGCAGAGTACCTTAACCCTTGAGGATGATGTGAAACTAATTATCGATGAAGATGAGGGTGAGAAAAAAGCAGTTAATCTTTATATTGAAAATGCTGGTTTAAGTAGCTTGTCAGCAATTGCCTTGCTGAAAAGACTAGAATTAGAGGAAGTTAAAATTGACAGAGTTGAAGGACAAGGCTTAGGAGCAATTATAGCAGCACTTTACCAAAAATATGAAAAAAGTTCCATGGTGGAGTGGCACTTATTCAAGGTGATGAATAATGAATTACCAGTGAAAGAAGGAAGCTATAAAAAAATTGAAAAAAAACTTGAAAAAATGATTACACAACTTTTTGGCTCTCAGCAATTACAGCAGAAGTTGATTGCAGAAATCAGCAGTGGGCAGCTCCAGTCAAGCACAGATATGCTTTGTCATAATTTTTACGGCCAAATTCAATATCAAAATTTAATCTGTTTTCAAGCGGGGGATATTTCTGAAGACTACCAAGCTATTTATGCTCAAGACTTTAAAATGATTGTTCTTGGTTTGCAGCAGCAGAGTGCGAGTCAGTTATCCTTTTCAGATTTAGTTGCTACTGGAAAGCGTCAGCTGGAGAAACAATTTTGAAAAAATTCTTGATAAGATCGCTACTTCTCTTTTTTATGAGTGCCTTTATTGCCTTTGCATCTGTTGTTTTCTTAGTTGTGAGTGTGAAGAGAGATTTACCTGATATTGAATCTTTGAAGGATTATCATCCTCCCATTCCTTCCAAAATTCTCGCCAGAGGAGGAGAAGTTCTTTTAGAGATTGGAAGAGAAAATCGGGAAATGGTCGCCATCGCTGATGTGCCGGAACATATTGTGAACTCTTTTTTAGCCGCTGAAGATGATAAATTTTATCAACACTCAGGAGTAAATTATACAGGACTGATGAGGGCCATGTTGGCGAATCTAAGAGCTGGCAAGGTTGTGCAGGGGGGGAGCACCATTACTCAACAAGTCGCAAAGATGATTTTTTTAACTAGAGAAAAAACATACACTCGAAAACTTAAAGATTTTTTACTGGCTTTAGAAATAGAGAAGAAATTTAGCAAAGAAGATATTCTCTATGTTTATTTAAACCATGTTTACTTGGGGGCAGGGCATTACGGCATAAAAGAGACTTTTAGAGGTTATTTTAATAAGGAGTTAGATGATGTCAGTATTGCTGAATCTGCTATAGTTGCAGGTCTTCTCGTTGCACCAGGGCGTTATTCACCTTATCTTAATCCCGCCGTTGCTAAAAAAAGACAGGGTTATGTACTACAACGTATGCATAAAATTGGAATGATTGATCAAGAGCAATATCAGCAAGCAATTGAAGAATCGATCAATTTAATGAGTCAAAATGAAGAAAAAAAGATCGGTTCTTATTTCAGTGAGTGGGTTAAACAGAAAGTGATAAAAGAAGTAGGATTAGAACCATTCCTAACAGAGGGCTATATTGTTAAAACGTCCTTAGATTATCAATTGCAAGAGATAGCTGAGCGTGAAGTTGCCAATGGGGTGAGAGCGCTGGATAAAAGACAGGGATTTCACGGGCCGATTGGTCATTTCACGGAGGAAGAAATCATTGAGAATGAGCTCAAACATAGAATAGAAATTCTCAAAGAGTCATCCAATCATTTGTTATTAACTGCTGAGGGGACATTGCAATTTCCTCATTTTCTAGATGAAGATCAAGAACAAGATTTTATAAAGCAGCGACAAAAAAGTTATTCGATGACTCAAGAGGAACTCAAAAAAAGTAATACACTTAGAGTTGAAGGTATCAACACCAAGGATCCTGTGTCGTCAATGCTAAACAGGGATGAATTGCATAAAGGGATCGTCTTATGGACTAGTAATTTCCAAAAAATGATTTATGTTAGCATTGCCGGAGTCGTTGGCGCTATCGCACACTCTGATTTTAAGTGGGCACATAAAAGACATATTAATTCAAAAAAACCGATCTATACCCAGATTAATCATCCCTCTCAAATTCTGAAAAGAGGAGATCAAATATTAGTTCAAATCAAAAGTGATCGATTGCAAACTATGTGGAGTATGATCGATAAGGATGCGCGTGTTAAGCTTAAAGATCAAAAAGAATACGCTGAACATTTGCAAAAAAATAAAGTACTTCCTCTTAGTTTAGAGCAATTACCTGAAGCCCAAGGTTCTTTGGTTTCGATTGATCCTCTCAGTGGGGAAATCCTAGCAATGGTTGGTGGTTTTGATTTTGAGACCTCTAAATTTAATCGCGCCATACAGTCCAATAGACAAGCTGGATCGGCTTTTAAGCCTATTATTTATGCTGCTGCTCTTGAGCAGGGATATACCCTTTCTACTTTACTCGATGATACCCCCCAATCTCTTTCAGGTGTGGATCGTTTTTTTGATTGGAAACCAAAAAACTACGACGATCAATTCAAAGGTCAAATGACTTTTCGGCAGGCATTGCAAGAAAGTCGCAATGTCCCAACTATTGCTCTATTGCAAGAGTTGGGAGTTGATAATGTGATTGATTTTTTATCGCGCTACTCTCTTTCTCTCAATGTTCCCAGTGATTTAAGTATTTCACTGGGGTCATTTGGAATTAATCCATTGCAAATGTGCTTGCTTTATTCGCCATTTCCTTCCGGTGGAAAAAAAGTTCAACCAATCTCAATTCTCTCTGTCTTAAGAGAAGGTGGTGAAGAAATCGAGTTCACCGAACACTCTGAGGGCCCAGAATTAGAAGATGAGCAGAGTTTTTTGATTGCACAAAATTTAATTAACATTGATGAACAAGAGGAACAAGATCTTAAGAATGATGAAGAGATAGAGAATAATGAAGAGACTGAGACAGAAGACAAAGAAGAAGAGATAGAAGAGAAAAGAATAGATTTTAGCTCTCATTTGGAAGAGGACCAAATTTTAGATCGTCGTTTAGCATTCCTAATCAATAGCTTACTTAAGGGAGTCATTCAAAATGGAACCGGACGTAAGGCTGCATCGGTCAGTCCTTTTATCGCCGGAAAGACTGGAACCACTAATAATTACGTGGATGCATGGTTTGTGGGCTACTCTCATAATTTGGTGACCAGTGTTTGGACTGGAATGGATGACAATACAACTCTGGGATTTGGTGAGACTGGGGCCAGAGCGGCCCTGCCCATCTGGGCCGATTATATGAAAAGTGCACTAAAGATTCGTGGGGAGCAAGACTTTGCTATGCCAGCTGGGGTGGTCAATGTTCGAGTCGATCCTATCACTCAAAAAGTGGCTTCTCCTAATAATCCCAGTGGGATACGAGAGTATTTTGTGGATGGAACAGAACCTGGTGGAGAGTTTGATGCCTTCCAAAAGTCTGTTGGCGATGACTTAACCATCGAGGATGATGACTACTATTTTAATCAATAATTAACGGAAGAATTTTCCATAGGGCAGCGCGCCTCTCAGCGCACCATGCCAAACACCGATAATAAAGGTGGGAGGTATGGTTTTGCCTACTCGTCTTTATTATAGTTTTACTTTTGTTTTAGCACTTCACCTAGTGCTGCTAAGCTATTGGGTTGCTCCTTTATTGATGGAGTCTGATGAACAAGAAAAAACTGTTTTAAGATTAAAGCTTAAACAATCTGAATCAAAGCAAATTGTGCAAACTCGTCGCAAGCAAGAATCAACCCCAAAGCAACCTGCTGATTATCTCAGTGAATTTGACAATCAAACTGATCGGCAAACCAGGGCCGCTCGCGTTGATCGTTATAATGAAGGGGGAGGGGCGCAAAAAACGTCTCAAAAGCCTAAACCGATTGTTCCTACACAGCGTAAAGGCCTTGGAAAACTAGCTCTCACTGAAGAAATGATTGAAGAGGTGCACCAGGAAATGGAGCGAGAGAAAACTCAAGCCGGCCAAGGCCGCGGGATCTCATCTAGTAATGATTACTTAGAAAAACTTCCTCTGGGGGATCTTAATGAGCTCAACACTCAAGAGTATAAATTCTATGGTTATTATATGCGCATTCGCGAAAAACTAGAGCAATTTTGGGGGATGACTCTTGAGGAGAAATCCAAGGCCATGTTTCGTGCAGGTCGCCGCATTGCTAGTGATCAAGACCTGATTACTAATTTAAAAGTGGTGCTCAATCCCAGCGGAGAAGTCACTGAGATACGTCTTGTCACCTCCAGTGGTTATCAAGAATTGGATCAAGCCGCGGTGGAATCCTTTAATCGCGCGGGCCCATTTCCCTTTCCCCCTAAAGACTTAGTGAAAAAAGGCTATGCAGAAATTGATTGGGGTTTTGTGGTTAAAAACTAAAAAAGAACGGCGTACTTATTGGCCTTTAAGGATAGATTTTAGGCGATCGATGCCTTCCATGGTGACATAGTCATTCCAAATGTCATCCAGTTCGCGGATAGTTTCCACCACTTCAATAGCAGCTTGGTCGCGAGAGATTTTCTCGCTTTCAGATAATTGAGTAATGAGTTTAGACAATATGTCTACCACGGGAGACTCACAAACTTTTCGCAGGCGCTCTTCATAAGAACTGTTAATTTTCTTTTCTTTGCACTTGATGATCGCAGTATTAATCAGTTGTATGGATTCCATTCTAAACACTCACCTTTACTTCATATTGCGGGTTTTGGATGAAGGCTATTATGTTCAGCAAGGGGCTATTAGTAAAGACTTCTTTGAAAAAAAAATAAGATCAAATTTAAGCCTATTAGAGATTTATTGTTCGCAGATTTTTTGATAACGATCTGCAGAAAGTAAGGAATTTTTTTCATCTTTGTTTGACATTTTAATTTTCACTAGCCAACTCTCAAAAGGCTGAGCATTAAGAGTTTCCGGGCTTTGGGTGAGCTCTTCATTAATAGCAATCACTTCTCCTGATACCGGTGCGTAGAGATCACTGACAGACTTAATGGACTCCACAACACCAAAGGCCTCATCTTTGTTAAGATGGCGGCCCAGTTCAGGCAGTTCTACAAAAACAATTTCACCTAAGGACTCTTGTGCAAAATCAGTAATGCCGATCACTGCAATGTCATCGTTTTGTATATGGGCCCACTCGTGTTCTTGAGTGTAGAGAAAGTTTTCTGGTCGTTTTTGGCTCATTTGTGTCCTCCCTGGATAAAAGCTTTGGGGTGCCGTTGGGCTGCAATGAACTTTCCTCGCAGCTCAATAGAAAAATTATTTTCATCTAAATTAATATCTTTACGAATTTGTGCCAGCGCAATACCTTTTTCCAAGTGAGGTGAAAAAGTGCCAGAGGTCACCACTCCTATTTTTTCATTATTTTGATAAACAGCATAGCCTTGGCGGGGAATCCCCTTATCCAGCGAGAGGCGTATTTGCTTCATGGAAGGTTCTTGCTCAAGCAGTGCTTGTTTGCCAATAAAATCTTCTTTTTGCCATTTCACCGTCCATTGAAGACCAGCTTCCAGCGGGGTATTGTCTTGGTGAATCTCTTGACCGTAGAGGGGAAAACCCACTTCGATGCGCAGGGTGTCTCTGGCTGCTAATCCACAGGGTCTTGCTCCCAGCTCCACTAATTTTTTCCAGAAGTTGCTAGCTAGGGAATTGGGAATAAAAATTTCAAAGCCATCTTCTCCGGTGTAACCTGTGCGGGCAAAATAGCAATTTTTTTCCATGAATTCTTTTTTTTGAAAACTATAATAATCCAGATCATCAATTTTAAGATGAGCATCAATCTTATTGATCATTGCAAAACTTTCAGGGCCTTGCAGGGCCAGTAAACTATAATCTGCAAAGAAGTGTTCCATCTGACATTGAAATTTCTTTGCTGCCAGTACTTCTTGCATCCACTGGAAATCATTTTCCTTATTGGCGGCGTTGACACAAATAAAGAGTTCTTGAGCTGAGAGTCGATAGACAATCAGATCATCTAGCACCTGACCCTGATGATTGCAAAGAGGAGAGTAAAGGGCCTTTTGATCTGGCAATTGGCTCACCCAATTGGGTAGCAGGTAATCCAAAAACTCCAACGCTTGCTCACCACTCACACGGATTAAACCCATATGACTGACATCAAAGACACCGGCACTCTTGCGAACGGTCAGCACTTCTTCTTTTAAGGATTGATAACTCATGGGCATGGAGTAGCCAGCAAAGGCTGCCATCTTAGCCTTGAGTTCAGTGTGTTCAGCGTGTAAAGCAGTTGTCTTCAATGATGGATTCATAACTTAAGTTATACTGCAAACAACATGCTTTGATAATATTATAAGTTAAAGACAAGATGGTCAGTGGACCAATTCCTCCCGGCACTGGAGTCATGGCCCTGACTTTCTTAGAAAATTCAGAGTAATTCAAATCACCGCTGACTCGATTGTTTTGATCTCGACGAATCCCCACGTCAATAAGGATTTTTTGATTCCAATCCACCGGCCATTGGGGATCAAGACTTTCATTGCCGGTGGCGCTAATGATAATGGAATGACTTTGACACAATTGTTGTACGTTTTTGCTGTGACGGTGGGCCAAGGTGGTGGAGGCATTAAGATGATTGAGCAGCAGCATTAGCGGGCGTCCCACAATCAGACTGCGTCCAAGAATCAGAATATTTTCACCTGCTATAGGGATTTGATAGTGATGAAGTAAACGCACCACAGCTTGAGGAGTGCAGGCAATGAGAGTGTTTTGCAAATCTCCATAGTAAAGAGACTGCACATTGGGTCCACACAAACCGTCCACATCTTTTTGCGCGGGGATGAATTGAATAAGATCTAAGGGGTTGAGGTGGCCGGCCAGGGGCAATTGCACTAAGATTGCCTGAAAGTCTTTAGTGTTTTCAATGGCCTGGCGAAATATCAATAAATCTACATTAGCAGGCAAACGTTCAATGACACATTCAATTCCCAAGGAGTGACAAAACTGTTGTTTTTTTTGCACATAGAGCTCAGAAGCATCATCAGTGCTGGCGTTAAACACCTTGAGCTTGGGCGCAATCTTGTGGTCTTTGAGCTTAAGCACTGCATTTTCTAGTGAAGCTTTGGCCTTGCTCAGGATAGGATCAGCTGA
>SKGZ01000221.1 GCA_007117175.1 Bacteriovoracales bacterium
CCTTGAGGGCCCTTGTTCTTTAATTATTCTACAAATGAAATATAGCTCATTTTAGAGCCATCACCAACTCTAGCCTCGGCCAGTTTATCAACTCGAGTGTAACCACCATTGCGCTCTTTAAACTTTGGTGCCACATCGTTGAAAAGAACTTGAACCGCTTTCTTATTATTCAAGCGAGAAAAAGCCAATCGCCGATTGGCAACACTATCATTTTTAGCGATAGTCACTAGTTTTTCCACGAATGGTTGAACAGCTTTGACTTTAGCGTGGGTGGACTTGATTTTACCATGATCGATTAACTCGCAGGCAAGATTTCTCATTAGGGCCTTGCGATGAGAGCGAGTCATGTTTAATTGGTATTTGTGTTTTTTGTGTCTCATAATTGTTTCCTCGAGTCTTACTTATTTTTTCTTACTCTGTTTGTTCCTGCTCGTTATTCTGAGCTTGTTTCATAATGCTATCAATCTTCATTCCAAGACCAAGTCCCATGCCAGTTAGGATCTCTTTAATTTCATTGAGCGACTTACGACCAAAGTTCTTAGTTCTGAGCATCTCTCCTTCAGACTTAGAAACCAATTCATAGATATACTTGATATTGGCATTTTGTAAGCAATTTGCTGAACGAACAGAAAGCTCTAACTCAGAAACAGGCTTGAGTAAGAACTCATTGGTTGGGTTATTGGCAGCAATGGGAGCCACACCTGGAGTTTTATTGATTTCAACAGGAGTGTCTTCATCTTCAAAGTTAAGGAAAACCACTAACTGATCTCTTAGAATTTTAGCTGAAAGTGCAACCGCATCCACTGGATCAACTCCGTCGTTCGTCCAAACCTCAAGAGTTAATTTATCATAGTCAGTTCTCTTACCCACCCGGCTATTAGTCACAGTATAATTGACCCTTTGAACAGGTGAAAAAAGAGTATCAAGATAAATCCAACCTAAAGGAAGGTCATATTTTTCTTTATTATCCACAGCTGTGACGTACCCTTTACCTCTTGCGATCATCAGTTCCATATGAAGAGAGCCACCTGAGGAAATATTACAAATCACGTGATCTGGATTGAGAACCTTCACATTAGAGTTCACTTCAATATCGCCAGCCTTAACAGCACCTTCGCTATCTTTTTTCAAAGTGATCACAGTTTCTTCTTTATCAGTTAAACGAAAGTGGATTTCCTTAAGGTTAAGAATAATCTCTGAAACTTCTTCTTTAATATTACTCAAAGTACTAAACTCGTGATCAGCACCTTCAATACGAACTGCCACCACTCCAGCACCTTGCAGTGAAGAAAGGAGAACACGCCGCAAGGAATTACCAAGCGTTAGTCCATAACCTCTTTCAAGAGGCTTAGCAACGAACTTACCATAGGTACTTTTCAAAGCATCACTGTCAACCTCAATGGCAGCAGGTCGTATCCTTTCAGTCCAGTTTTTGCTCACAAATGTATCCATTCACAATCTCCTTAATCAATATGCTTTTATTTTTTAATTTTAATCTTACTCTTTTATACTCTTCTCTTTTTTGGAGGCCGACATCCATTGTGAGGAATCGGGCTCTTATCTGCTACTGAAGTAATACGAATACCAGCTGCAATTAAAGCTCTCACAGCATTTTCACGTCCTGCACCAGGACCCTTGACTTTCACATCCGCAGAGTTCACACCGTAATCCTTTGCTTTTTTAGCGGCCTCAGTAGAAGCGACCTGAGCTGCAAAGGGAGTGGATTTTTTAGAACCTCTAAAACCTAAACCACCTGCGCTTGCCCATGCCAAGGCTTTACCATTAGGGTCGGAGAAAGTCACAATGGTATTATTAAAAGAAGCCTGAATATGACAGACGGCATGAGGAACATTAATTTTTACTTTTTTCTTTGATGTGTTTTGCTTAGCCATAGTGTTTTATCCTTAATGATTACTTCATTCCTTTAATTGATTTTTTACCGGCAATTGCCACTGCTTTTCCTTTACGAGTGCGAGCATTGGTATGAGTCCTCTGTCCACGAACAGGAAGACCTTTTTTATGTCTCATGCCACGATAGCAGGCTAGATCTTTAAGTCTCTTGATATTCAAGCCAACTTCTCTTCTTAAATCACCCTCTACAGTATATCCTTCAAGAGCATTACGAATCTCATTCACTTCTTCTTCAGTGAGTTCGCTGGAGTTGCGAGTTAAATCCACTCCCGCTTTATTTAAAACTTTTTCAGAAACATGAGGACCTACACCATAAATATAAGTTAAAGCAACCTTCATTGCTTTGTTTCGGGGTAAGTCAATACCTAAAATACGCGCCATTTTATTCTCCTAATCAATGCTTATTTTTTAACCTTGTCTTTGTTTGTGCTTTGGACTTGCCTTGCAAATCACTCTCAAGACACCTTTTCTCTTGATGACTTTGCAATCTTTACAAATCTTTTTCACTGATGCTCTTACTTTCATACCTTCACCTTATCCATTAATTCGCCCCATTGATTATCTCAATGACAGAATTAGTTATTTGTTCAACAGGTCTTTCAGCAGCAATTTCTACCAAAATTCCCAACGCTTTGTAAAATTCTAACACCGGTTCAATCTCAGTTTTAAAGACTTCCATTCTTTTCATCACCACATCTTCATGGTCATCGTCGCGGTGCACTAATTTTTCCCCACTATGATCACAGATTCCAGCTACTTTTGGTGGATTAGTCACCAAATTATAGATGTGCTTACCATCAGGGGAAACACGTCTATTGACCAGTCTCTGCAAAAGGCTCTCCAGTGGCAAATGAAAGTAAACCGCCCTATAGTCACAGCCACTTAAAACTTCACTATCAAGGCTTTGAGCCTGAGCACCATTGCGTGGAAATCCATCAAATATATATCTTTTAGCAGATAAGTCAATATTCTTTTTTAATAGCTCTAACACCAAATGATCAGGCACTAATTGGCCTTGATCCATGAGCTGCTTAGCCTTCACACCCAGCTCTGAACCTTTTTGTATTTCAGCTCTTAGCAAATCTCCAGTAGAGAGATGCTCATAACCAAATTGATTCACTAGGTGATAAGACTGAGTTCCCTTACCCGAACCAGGTGCACCAAGAAAGACTAAATGTGGTCTACTTTCACTCACCTCTAAAACCTTCTTGTCCCAGTAAATTTCCCCTTCACTTTATAAGTGCGATCATACCTTTGTGAAATTAAGAATGTCTCCGCCTGCGCCATGGTGTCGATGGCCACTCCTACCAAAATGAGCAAAGATGTTCCCCCAAAATAAAAAGGCACATTGGCATAGCTAGCTAACCCCATAGGCAAAAGACAGATAATCACAATATAAATACCACCGACTAAGGTTAAACGGGCTACCACAAAGTCCAAAAATTCAGCGGTCTTTTCTCCCGGCCGGACACCAGGAACAAAACCACCATTTTTTTGTAACATCTCGGAAATATCTTTTGTCTTAAACTGAATTGTTGCGTAAAAGTAAGCAAAGTACATGATCATTATCGCAAAGAACAAATTATAAAGTGTATTTCCAGGTAAAAAGGACTGCTCGATAGCCTGTAAATAACGCTGAAGTGTCACCCAGTTTTCAGGAATCATAGTCAAGATAGTATTAGGAATGGCTAACAGGGCTGAGGCAAAGATAGGAGGCATCACACCTGAAACGTTGACCTTCACTGGTAAATGAGAAGACTGGCCGCCAAAGACTCGATTATTCACCACTCGCTTGGCGTACTGAATGGGTATTTTACGAAAAGATCGCTCTACATAAATAATTACCCAAAAAGCGACCAAGATAATAGCCCCCACCGCTAAAAGGGTAACTCCGCTCATTTCCCCATTATTATAAAGATCATAAGTGCTACGAATCCCAGAGGGAATACCTGCGGCAATCCCTGCAAAGATAATCAAAGAGATTCCGTTACCAATTCCTCTTTCAGTGATTTGCTCACCCAGCCACATCACAAACATTGTCCCCGCAGTCATACTAATAATGGTTAACATTTTAAAAGACCAGCCTGGATCTAAAACAATAGGCATTCCAGTGGGACTTTTAAATGTCTCCATCACGGTGGCTAAACCGTAACCTTGAAAAATACAAAGCAGAATAGTGGCATAACGGGTCCACTGGGAAATTTTCTTACGTCCATCTGGCTCTTTTTGAATCTCACCTAAGCGGGGAAAAGAAACCACCAAAAGACTAAAAATAATAGAGCTGGTAATATAGGGCATGATCCCTAAAGCCAGAACCGAAAAACGCTCCAGTGCTCCACCTGTAAA
>SKGZ01000263.1 GCA_007117175.1 Bacteriovoracales bacterium
AAGACCTGATCAATTTGGCTCGCAAAATCAAGGGGTGAGTCTGATCGTGGGAGAAGGCCAGCACTTTTGTTTTGCCGCTAATTTTGGCGGTCCTGGGCTTGGTCTTTACGCCTTAGGAGATGGTCCTGACTTTGCTGCACTTTTAAGACAATCACCTGGCCGCTTTATTGGTGCGGCCCAAGATCTCAATGAACAAGAGTGTCGCAGTATTATTTTGGCCACTCGCGAGCAACATATTCGCAGAGAAAAGGCCACCTCCAATATTTGCTCTAATCAATCTTTTCTGGCCTCTTTAGCGGCAGCTAATTTTCTGTACTGGGGAGCAGAGGGATTGGATCAAATTGCCAAAGAAGTTCGTCAAAAGGCCAAAGACTGTGCCAATCAATTAACTGAACTCAGCGGAGTTGAACTCGCCTATGCTGGCAGTGCTTTTTGCCATGAGTTTACCCTCAAGTTAAATAAAGATGTGGATCAATTGATTGCCCAAGGACTCAAACAGGGACTGTTCATTGGGGTCAATGTCAGCTCGCGTATTGCCACAACTGATCAACTGTTAAAAGTAAGCATTCATCAATCACTGAGCTCACAGCAAATCAATCAACTCATTGAATTTTTCCAAGAGCAATTTCCCCAAAAAGATAAGCAAACTCAGCCCAGTGAGGTTCCTCAAGAGCTACGTGCACAACACACCGTACAAATTCCTCGCTGGCCGGCCCAAGACATTGTCAGCTATTTCCAAAAACTAGGGCAGCAAAATATGAGCCCCGATGAAGGCCCGTACCCACTTGGTTCTTGTACCATGAAGTACAATCCCTACCTACACGATTGGGCCGCAGGCCTTAATGGCTTTACTCAAGTGCACCCGCAAACTCCCGCTGAATTTGCCCAAGGAAATTTAGAGCTACTTTATCAAATTCAAGAATGGTTTAAGAAAATCACAGGGCTGGCCGCTGTCACCACTGAACCGGTGGCCGGAGCACAAGGAGAGTTAGTGGGACTTAAACTTTTTCAGGCCTACCATCAAAAAAATAATGAAGCTCAGAAGAGAAAGATTATTCTTATTCCCAGATCTGCCCACGGCACCAATCCTGCCACTGCCGCCATGGCCGGCTACGCTGATGGCATTCGCTTAATTGATGCCAATAGTGATGGCACTATCAATTTGCAACAAGTTCAAGACTCTATTCATGAATACCAAGATCAAATTGCTGGCATTATGGTCACCAACCCCAACACCTCAGGACTTTTTGAAAATCAGTTCAAACAAATGAGTGATCTCATTCACTCGGTGGGCGGACTGGTTTATATGGACGGCGCTAATATGAACGCCATTGCGGCTCGAGTGAATCTTCATGAGTTAGGGGTGGATGCTGTTCACAATAACCTTCATAAAACTTGGACTATCCCCCACGGAGGAGGAGGCCCTGGAGATGCCATTGTGGCCGTTTCTGAGCGCTTGCAAGACTTTCTACCAGGTATGCAAATCATCAAAAAAGACAATCAATACATTGCTGTAAAGGCCAAGCATTCCATCGGTCGCTTTCATCGCCACTGGGGAAATTTCGCCCATAAGATTCGCTGTTATACTTATTTTTGCAGTTTAGGGGATATGGGAATCCAAAAAATGTCAGCCTGTGCCGTGCTGGCTGCTCGCTATCTCTACGCCAAAATTTGTCAAACATATCCCACTCTGCCGGTAGGGTCTGAAAAAACTGAGCGCATGCACGAGTTTATTCTGACTTTACCCAATGAACTTTTCCAAAACATTCAAGAAAAGACTGGATTAAGTAAACCCATTATCATTGGTAGGTTGGGCAAATTATTTTTAGATTTTGGGTTTCACGCTCCCACGGTCTCCTTTCCTGAACCCTTAGGCCTGATGATTGAACCCACTGAGAGTTATTCTAAAAAGGAACTCGATCAATTTGCCCAAGTGGTGCTTTCCATTTTTTCACTGCTGCAAGAACACCCTGAAGTACTACTGACAGCCCCCCACTTCACTCCTATTTCTCGAGTGGAAGAAGCCAAGGCCAATCGCCAACCAGTTTTTGCCCTACCTATCCCGACTAGCGCCCCAACTGTGTTAGCGGACAAGATCCCACCGCAAGAGATCAAAAATATGAGCTTTCAACAAGTGGTGCAACGGATTTTGCAGTAATCATATAGTTCAATATTTTTAAACACTTAGCAAGTAAAGATACTAAACTATCCCCTTAAATGGATACAAATAAGTTGACATTAAAATCGACACCCTGTATCATTAGATTCAAGAGGTAGCCATGTCCCAAGCAAAAAAAGCATTTTATCCCACAGAAGAAGTTGAAAGCTTTCTTGAAAACATACCCAAAGGACAACAAAGTTCTCGCATCAATGAACTCATTCTTAAAGGGCTGACTCTTGAACATCAAGAAAAAATCAAGCAGTGCTATCAAGAATTTAGCGAGCAGCTGATCCAAGAACCTGCTCGCAAGAAAAATAAAGATGGTCTTTCAACAACTATGATGATGTCCAAAAAGGCTTTCGAAGAAGAAGATGAAACTGAGGACTGGTTTTGATGAACAGAGGAGAAATCTGGTTAGGTGTCTATCCCAATGATCCTCAAAAAAAGAAACGACCACTCTTAATTGTTAGTAATAACCTACGAAACCAAGAACCTCGCCTACAAGACATCGTGGTTCTTAAACTCACCTCTCTTGAAAATTCCTCTGGAAAAAAGAAACCAATCAATCCAGCCGAGGATGTCATCATTAAGCTGAAGAAGCAAACAATCATTCGCTGTGCATCGCTTTTTACCATTGAAAAATCCGCATTGAAAAACAAACTCTCTCAACTCACGCTCCCAAACATGAATAAAGTCGAATCATGCCTAAAAACTGTTCTAGATTTAAATTAACCAAAGACTCTCTAACGCACTGCTTGGAAATTTTAAATTTTGCCACTCCATTGATCAGCATATTGCCAGTCAGCTTCTTTTGTCGTAAGACGACATATTAAAATGAAAAAGCAAAGTAGCCAAAGAGGTGATTTCTACATTAAAGTGCTGACTAATAAGTTTGTTTTAGAACAAAAATTATAAAAGAACGGCGTACCTAATGAAATCAAACCGCTGCACATTTGCCATTATCTCCCACCCCGATGCGGGAAAGACGACGGTCACCGAAAAGTTACTTTGGTTTGGGGGAGTGATTCGCCAGCAAGGGATGGTCAAATCTAAAAGCGGAGCTTACGCTAAGTCGGATTGGATGGAGTTAGAAAAGCAAAGGGGGATCTCTATCACCTCTTCAGTGCTGTCATTTGAATATGCCAATCGCACCATGCACCTCTTAGATACTCCAGGGCATAAGGACTTTTCAGAAGACACCTATCGCACTCTTACCGCAGTGGAAAGTGTGTTGATGATGATTGACTCGGCGAAGGGAGTGGAGTCGCAAACCATTAAGTTAATGGATGTTTGTCGTTTAAGAGATACGCCTATCATTACCTTTATGAATAAGTATGATCGCGAGGCGCTGGATCCTTTTGAGCTGCTGGATAATGTGGAAAAAATTTTAAAAATTCAATGTGTTCCAATCACCTGGCCAATAGGAACTGGGGTGGACTTTAAGGGTGTGATTAATCTTAAGACAAAGAAAATTCAAATTTTTGAAACTGATGAGTCGAAGGAGCCTTTAATCCTTGATGGTCGTGATCTAGAAAGTTCTCAGTTAAAAGAGTATTTAGGAGAAAAGCAAATTGAGCAATTGCAACAAGAAATGGAGATGATTGATGAGCTGATTGGAGATTTTTCCATGGAGGAATATCTTGCAGGAATTCAAACTCCAGTCTTTTTTGGCTCCGCACTTTATAATTTTGGAGTAAAAGAAGTTTTAGATGAGATTGCGAGCCTTGCTCCTACTCCCACTGCGAAAAAAGCTTTAGATGACAAGCAAACTGAAAAAATTATCAGACCAGAAGATCAAGAATTTAGCGGTTTTATTTTTAAAATTCAGGCCAATATGGACAAAAAACACCGAGATCGCATGGCCTTCTTAAGAGTGTGTTCTGGAAAATTTACCCGCAATAGTAAAATCTATCATGTGAGAACTCAAAAAGAATTTAAGATCAGCTCTCCAGTTCTTTTTCAAGCGCAAAGCCGTGAAATAGTGGAAGAAGCTGTGGCCGGTGATATTATAGGAATTCACGATAATGGAAAATTAAGAATTGGTGATACTTTTACTCAAGGCAGTCATTTTCACTTTACCGGAATTCCCA
>SKGZ01000246.1 GCA_007117175.1 Bacteriovoracales bacterium
AGTTAATACTCCCGAGGTCGCCAAACATCTCTGTCCACTGCACTGGCCGGCGAGCGAGGCTGAGTGCGATCCACTCTTTTGCCTAAGACCACTAAGCTTGCCTGCAGACTCATTCCAGGGCAATGAATACGATAGCGCCCCTCACTGGAAACAGTTACTTTCTTGCTATTGACCTTTCCCGGCTCTGCAAGAACATGAAAGTCTATGCCTTCAATACTCAGGCAACTTTTCTTTTCAGTGCTGGTGACAAAAAGTTCGATCTCTTCTCCTGCAAAAGCAGTAATGACTTCTGGATAATATCCCTCTGAGCTCACAATCACCGATTGCTGGCGTTTAGGAACTTTGAACTGAGAAAAACTGTGATGATCATAATCAGCACTCATTGCTGATTGTAGAACAAAAAAACAAAGGATTTTTATCAAGTAACTCATGCCACCCTCCTTTGACAGTATCGGAGAATGGCAGAGAAATTTTAATCATCATTCAATCATCAATCTAGCGAAACTCTCTTTTTGGCAGCAAGTCTATATTGGTGATTAGGCTCACTCCTTCGGCATTTTGGGTGTCCCAAGGTAAAACAACTGACTGCTGACATTGACCATTGAAGAAGTAATCTTGTTGCCCCCTCACCAAAATTCCCTCAACCATGCCATTTCTCAGATTAAACACAGGGGAACCGGAGTTGCCTCCGTAAGTATCAAGGTTTGCAGTGAAATAAACATCATTAACAGTCTGCACTCGGGCATTATCAGCTACTTTGGTGGGTAAACCGCTGGGATGGCCAATCACCAATAAAGGATCTCCCACAAAAGGAGCTCTCTGCTTACGGTATTGTAAAGGAGTGCGATCAGTCACCTTTCGATCCAATCGAATCAGAGCCTGGTCATCATTAGTTTGCATGTCTAATTTATATTCTAAGATCTCAGAACAACTATAAATGGCAGAACGATCCACACTTAATTGGTCTGGACGAGAAAAATCACTGATCTTATAGTCGAAAACCACCTGATAGCCATTACAACTGTCCGGACTGACACAATGAGCAGCAGTCACTAATAAATCTTCTCCCACTAAAAAACCACTGCAGTTTCCCGCCGCAATTTGCTGAGCAAAAGGTTCATAGCTACAAACCCCGCGCTCCTCTAAGGTTTGAGCATGAATTTCCACTTGGCCGCCAGACTTTAATTCTAAAAATGAGCTGTGAATAAAAGCAGCAGTGGATCTTGCCCACTGATGCACTAGAGTTGGATGCACTTGAGTTGATGGGTAATCTGCCAGATCGTAACGATTATCTTCTCCATAAATAACATCAGAAAAAGACGTTAAACTTAACGAGACTGAAAGTGAGATTGAGACGAGAGAGAAAACAATTTTTTTCATTTGCTAATCCTTTTGCAAGTTCCTTCATTCAATTGGAACACAAAATAACTAAAGAGGGGAACTTCTTTACTCAAACTTTCTTACATTGGACTTTTCTAATCACCTACTCTTTACAGAGTTATTCACTCCAGCTCTAATAGATAAAAAAAAGGAGCCCAGAAAATGTTAAAAAAATTATCGCTATCATTATTTTTGTTTAGTTTTTCCCTGATTGCTTTGAGCTGTATCGACGGAGAAGGTCTTGTGCCTCCTAACGATCTTTACATTCCACCTTATTCAAAGGACCACAAGTCAAAAATTGATGAAGCAAAATTCAATAAAATTATTGATGACATCGACAGTATTTATAAGCCGCTGATGCAAGAGCGTCATAACCTAGATTTAAGAATTGCCAAAAGATGGAGCGATGGAACAGTGAATGCCTCGGCTATGCAAATGGGACGCACTGCACACGTCAATATGTTTGGGGGATTGGCCAGACACCATGCTGTCACCCCCGATGGTTTTGCACTGGTGGTTTGCCACGAAATTGGACACCATATCGGAGGTTTACCAAAAGTGCAGCGACTCTTTATCACTATGTGGGCTTCTAATGAAGGTCAGTCTGATTACTTTGCCACCAGCAAGTGTATGCGCCGCTATGTGGAGCAGTTTCCCATTGATCACAGCACTCTTGAAGTCGATCCATTCGCCTCTGAAATGTGCAGCAAAGCATTTCTAACTAAGAATGATATTCAAAGCTGTGAAAGAATTGCCATGGCCGGACAGTCACTGGCCAATCTCTTTGCCTCTTTGAGAAAAATTCAACGACCACGCTTTGAAACACCCAGCACCAATCAAGTCATGAGAACAGACCATTCACATCCTGCGGCTCAATGTCGATTAGACACCTATTTCCAAGGGGCCCTTTGTGAGCAAGACTACGATGTGGACATGTCAGAAAGCAACACCATTGATGGCTCTTGTACACGCAGACAAGGACACGACATTGGCTTTCGTCCTCGCTGTTGGTTTAGACCTGGAAAAGTTTAAATGACTGATGCTACTTTAAGAAAGCACTTAAGTTTGCTAGGGAGCGGAAAAACCCGCTACCCTAGCAATTATGACCCCAAAATCCTAGAGTCCTTTCCCAGTAAAAATAAAAATGCCCAATGGGTGCGGCTGATTTGTCCAGAGTTTACCTCACTGTGTCCTTTAACTGCTCAGCCTGACTTTGCAAGAATTCTCATTAATTATATTCCTAACAAGAAAATGGTAGAGTCTAAGTCTCTTAAACTCTACCTTTTTAGTTTTAGAAATCACGGTGATTTTCATGAAAAATGTATTGAAACCATTGCCAGTGATTTAAACAAGCTGCTTAAGCCTCACTATATCGAAGTGATTGGTGAGTTCACCCCTCGTGGCGGTATTGCTATCCATCCCTGCAGTGCTTTTCACGATTCAAGTGCTCACTACAAAAAACTTTTTCAGCATCGCCAAATGAACTATCAACTTAGATGAATTGCTTAACAATTTTGAATCATTTATTATAATTGTTTATGATTCAAAAAATTCAAGAATTCATTGAGGAGTTGCACTCTCAACAGAGCTTCTCTCCCAAATACCTTCGGCAAATCATCTTGGAATTGCAAAGCAAGTCGGCGGCGGACTGGAACAAAAACTTCGAAATATTGACTCAATTTCTACAAGAGAATCCTCAAATGGCGGACTCTCTTCATCTCTACTTAGAGCGTCTTGGTCGAAAGGTCAATTGTATTCGAGCTGTCACGGAACTGGGTATTTCACCTGGAGATGGTTTTTTCAGCTCTGTTTTTAATATTTTAATCCAAAAAATTTTTCCAGAAGTTTTCAAGCGAGAAGATCTCAATCACCTCATTAGCTATCTCTTTAAGAGTCGTAAAGACTATGATTGGCTTTGTGCTATCTCACATGAGCAATGGTCTCGTTTTTTTAAACTTGTTCACTTAAGAGAGATTTATACGCTCAAGTGCCAGCACCCCTTACTGGTACAATTACTCAACTCCATACAAGTCATATCACTGCGCATTAATACCATTGGAGTAGACCAAGAAATTATTAAAAAATTTCCCCAACTGGAGCAATTTGAATCTCCTTTTATGGCCCAACACAAAGAAATCACCTCTTATATTGAACTTTATCTAGCGGAAGAAATTGATCGAACCATTGAAAATCAACACTTCAAACAAATTATGGTTCTTCTGGATCAGTGCCAAGATTACGCCAATGAAATTAGAAAGAAGCGTAATCGCTTCGGAGTCACTTTTAAAATGACGACTTACCTGGTGCAATTGCGAGAAAATATCAATCGACTCAAACGCTTATTACTCATTGCCACTGTTCACCACGAAGACCTTTTATTTAAAGAGGAAATTAATTTATTAAGAAACCTCGTTAAAGGCAGCCTTAATCGCAAGGAATTGCAACGCTACTTACGCCATCATCTTGAGCTGATTGCCTATCAAGTCACTGAACATGCCGGAGAAACAGGTGAACACTATATCACTACCGACACTAAAGGTTATTTTCAAATGCTTGTCTCCTCTTGTGGAGGAGGTATTATTGTTGGTTTTCTCAGTGTTTTCAAACTACTCGCTTCTTACCTTGGTCTTTCTCTCTTCGGCACTGCTGCCCTTTATAGTCTTAATTACTCTCTTGGTTTTATTGCCATTCACATGACTGGTTCTAAATTAGCGACAAAGCAACCAGCTATGACTGCGACCAATCTAACAAACTCCCTGGATCTTGCTCAAGATATCAATATTGGGATCCAAGATTTGGCCCTTAAAACCATGCAAGTTTTTCGCTCGCAATTTGTTGCCTTTGTGG
>SKGZ01000200.1 GCA_007117175.1 Bacteriovoracales bacterium
GAAGAATCCATCGATCTGCTGAAGGAAAACCAGCACAAGGTCCAAGATCTTATTATTCAAATAGGCAGCGATATGGATGTAGATGAAATTGCAACACTTTCTGGAAAAATACTTTATACGGAAAGAATAAGAACTGCGATCAATGAGTACTTAGGGCAATACTTAGGACAAGCGGCCATAAAGCAAGTGCTGTTTACTCGCTTTATTATTCAGTAAAATCTAATCAAGTTTACTTGTTTCTAAGTTATCACTGTCATCAGCTAAAGAGTCTAAGTATTTTTTAACTTCCTCTTCTTTTAACTTGCCTTCAGCTATCAGACGATCACGAACTCGACTATCTAGCATTTTTTCGTCGAGTGCTTGCTTTAAGTCCATTTTGTTCCTTGTAGAGATTAATAAAACATTTTAGTTGTAACATTACAGGACTATATTTGGCAAGTTTTTCTCTTAGAATCAAAAATTTGACAATAATTCTTTTTTTCTACTATAAAAGAGCTCAGCGAAAAAAAGGAAAACTATGAAACCACTGAAACCACTGATCACACTCTCTTTTGTAACATCTCTTGCTTTAACGCTTAGCACCAAGGCTCAAGAGTTGCCACCAGAAATAACACAAGTGATCAAAGGGATGGATGAAGTCTTAAAGTGCTACCAACCTGATGTACAACCTGGAAGGCTGGAAGGCTCAAAAACCATTCAAATTTATCAATCAGCTAAGGACTCAGAACAAATGCTGGCCGTTCTTACTCTGGCCAAATACCCCAGTCTTGAGCGTTTAAAAACAGAGAAAACACAAATTCCTTTACTGGTGAAAAAAACTAAGTTTAATGCCCGAGAAGTTCAACAGTCACAAGATGCCACAACCCTAGAACTTCTCAGAGCACTCAACCTTAGCGTCTACGATGTAGCAACCCTGAAAATCTATCAACTCTCAATCCATGATCTGGAAATCATAGTAGTTGAAGTCACCAATAACCGCGGAGTCGTTTACACTCTTGATATGAGCCAATTCCCATTCTTTATTCTCTGCGCTTAAAAATAATTTTAATGCCAGTACCGAGGCTTATCATCTGGCCCTTTTTCCAGATCGACTATCTTAAGATGGGTCCGAGTTCTTTTCTTTTTTTGCCCCCCCATAGATTTGATTTTTTGCTTCAGCTGAGGTGATTGCAAGTATAAAAAACCTATCATCATGGAGAAAAGATGGGCCCAAGAAGTTCGCCCAAAGGTGGAAAAAAAAGCTTGATAAGCTTCGACTGCTCCTAAGAGAAGGCAAAAGTACTTGGCCTTAATAGGAAATAAGAACATAAAGCTTAAATAGCGCTCACTAAAAAGTAAGCCGTAAGCCACCAGCAAAGAAAAAGTCACTCCACTTAACCCCAATAAAGGCCAACTGGCCTGTAAATGCCCCGCAAAGAAAAAATAATTAATTGTTAAAAAAATCAGCCCAGAAAAAAAATAGCAAATAAAGATATACTTAAGATAAAATTTTCTCCCCCAAGTTAACTCTAACTCTCCTCCAAGAAACCACAAACACAATCCATTAAACAAAAGTCCCATCAAGCCTGTTTGCAAAAGAGGATAAGTTAAAAGTTGAGTCAGCCAACCACTTTGAATCGCCGTCAATGACAGTCCAAGATAAGGTGCTAAAGAAAATGAAAAGCTTAATTGCAAAACACTATCCAATAAAAAAAGTGCTGAGACTAAAATTAATAAAGCTTTATTAAAAGCTGTCAAAGGTGGTGCGTGGAAAGAATTCATAGACATGCTTAATTCCTTTTTTCTGAAAGTTCAATTAAGACACCACCACAACTTTGAGGATGAAGAAAATTAATCAAACATTGATGGGCTCCTAATTTTGCCTCTGGATAGAGAAATCGAAATCCTTGGGCCACTAACTCTGCTTGCCGTTTTTGAAGGTCGCTGACTCGCAAGCACAAATGATGTAAACCAGGGCCTTTTTTGGAAATGAATTGAGCAATCGGACCTTGAGGATCTGTACTGGCCAGGAGTTCAATTTTTCCAAAGAAATCCACCCTGGCAAAGGCCACGCGAACTTTCTGCTCAGCGATCTCCTCAATTTCTTCATCAAAGCTAAGGCCTAAATGGGAGTACATTTCCATGCTTTTTTCTAGGTTCTCCACCGCAATAGCAATATGATCCAAACGACAATCTCTCAGTTCAGCAGGAATACTTTCAAGCATGACTTTACTCCTCACTCCTTTCAAAGGTTCTGGTCTGGCGATTTTTGCTCACATGGGGGGCCTTAAAGATTTCACCGTGAAAACTCAAGTAAAAACCTGGTGGCAATAAATGAGCGGCACAAAGAGCCTCTGTTATATTTTGGTCAGCATCAGAGCGATCAAACCCCAAAGGGCGCATGGCCCCAGTGAACACAACAGTGGTCTGAATCTTGCCTTGATTCTGCTGATAGCAAAATCGCAGTGTCTTCTCTAAAGTATCTGTGCCGTGTAAAACGACGATAGGAATATGATCATGAGACCGCTTAATAATTTCATTATAAATATGCTCTCGATCTTGATCCACCATATCCAGTGAGTCCTTGGCCATTAGGGAAATCACCTCAACTTCAGTGTATGGTAGGCGCAATCTACGAAAGATAGTCTCTCTAATGATTGTACTTCGATTAAATAAGGAGCCATCTGACTCATCATAACTTTTCTCGATAGTGCCACCTGTGGTTAAGATGTAAATCTTTTTCATTTTATTTTTTTTCCCTCGACTCACCCTTGACTTTAGCAAGACTATCACCATATTGGTAGGGTTCGCTTTATTAATTTATAAGGAGTCTTATTTATGTCAACAACAACAGAACGCAAAGGACAAATCACCGTTGAAACCTCTCATATTTTTCCCATCATCAAAAAATGGCTGTACTCCGAGCATGATATTTTTTTCAGAGAACTTGTCTCCAACGGCATGGATGCGATTAGCAAAAGAAAGACTCTCAGCCTAGGAAAAAATCTAAACTGCCCTGATGGCAAGGTCACAGTGGAAATTGATAAGCCACAAAAAACAATCATCATTAGCGACAATGGCTTGGGAATGAATGAGCAAGAGATTGAAAAATACTTAGCACAATTGGCCTTCTCTGGAGCTGCTGAATTTGTGGAAAAAATGCAAGGTTCTGCTGAGAATATTAAGGATGAAATTATTGGTAAATTTGGTCTGGGATTTTACTCGGCCTTTATGGTTGCCAAGAAAGTTGAAGTGGAGTCGCTTTCTTATTTAGAAAATTCAACTCCAGTTAAGTGGGTCTGCGACGGGGAGACTGAGTATGAATTTCACCCCTCTCAGAAAAAAGAAGTGGGAACAAGTATCACTCTTCACCTCAATGATGACTCCTTAGAGTTTCTAGAAGGTTATAAAAGCCGGGCCACCTTAAAGCGCTATGCAGAATTCTTACCATACCCTATTGAATTCATTGATCGAGAACAAAGACAAAAGACTTTAGAAGAAAACCTCAAGGCAGAAAAGAAAGAAGATCAAAAACCAATCGAGGTAGACATTATCAATAATACTGATCCTGCTTGGAAAAAAGATCCGCAAAATCTTAAGGATGAAGACTATAAGAACTTCTACAAAGAACTCTTTCCCTTTGATCCAGAGCCTCTTTTCTGGCTACACCTAAATATCGACCACCCCTTTACCCTAAAAGGAATTCTCTACTTTCCCAAACTCAATCCTAATAAGCCTGTGAATGAAAGTAATATCCGTCTTTATAGTAAGCAGGTTTTTGTTTCTGATAATGTCAAAAATATTATCCCAGAGTTTCTCTCATTGCTCAAAGGAGTCATTGACTCTTCTGATATTCCTCTTAATGTGTCTCGTTCATCCTTACAAGGAGATCCCAATGTCCAAAAGATTTCCAATTATATCGTTAAGAAGGTTGCCGAATCTTTAAAGAAAATCTTTAAAAATGATAGAGCTAAGTATGAAGCGGCCTGGGAAGATATTGGTCTTTTTGTGAAGTATGGGGTGATTTCTGATACTAAGTTTGATGAGCTGATGCGGCCACTCACGCTTTTTAAAAATACCGCCGACAAATATATGACTCTCGAAGAATACCAAGCCAGTGTTCCTAAAGACTATAGTGAAAAACTGAAAGAAAAGATTCTCACAGTTGAAAAAGATCAAAGTGATCGCAACCTTACCCAGCAATTACAAGAAAA
>SKGZ01000284.1 GCA_007117175.1 Bacteriovoracales bacterium
ATGTTTATGAATTACAAAATAACATACATACAAATAAGGGACGTTTTTATGTCAATGTTGGTTATGGCTTTAATAACTTGTCAGACTTTCAAGACTCAACATCTTTACACATTAATACAGGCTATTATTTTTCAGAAGAGTGGGCCTTTGAGCTTTTCTATAATCATGTCAGTAATTCTAATAACAAGTCTTTCGATGCGGTTAGTGTTGACATTAATGATGTTCCCTTTGTGGCCAGGATTAATGAAAGTTACGGGGCGCTGCTGGTCTTTTCTCCCTTTTACGGTAAGCTCAATACTTTTAATCTTATTTACTATTTAGACTGGAGTTTTGGCCTAGGAGTGGGGCATCTTAATCTCTCGGATAATTATCAGAGTTTTATCGATTCTGGCTCTGGCTCAGGAGGGTTTTTCTCTGGTTATAGTGAAACTGCCATGGTGGCCAAAACCCAAGTTCGTTTTTTTCTCAGTAAGCACTGGCTACTCAATTTTGACTTTGTCAATTATGTCTTTCAAGCTCGTGAACCTGTTCGTTCACCTGGTAGTGTCAGTTACGACACTCAAGACACCAGTTGGACAAGGGCCTATGATTTTATCTTTAGTGTGGGATATTCATTCTAGTTTTGATTTGCCTTAAATAGTTGGCTGTTTTGCTCGGCCAAGGTGAAAAAATTCACCGAGTCTTTATTTTGTTCTCACATGTTATAATGATAGAAATAATTGATCAGACTTGAAGAGGTTGCAAATGAAAATAGGTCTTTTACTCTTAATCTTTTCTCTTTTTGTGGGGCCGTCTCCCATGACTTATGCAAGTAGTGATTTGACTGTAGAAGGAGGAGAAGGAGAAGAAAGAGAAGGAGAAGAAGAAAGAGAAGGGGATGAAGAAAGAGAAGGAGATGGGGTTGGTACTGTTCCTGGAGGTGATGGAGGTGGGGGGACAGTGGCCCCTCCTCGCGAGAGCAGCTATAAGGGAATGACAGATGAAGAGATTGCTGCGGTCATGAGGGCAAAATTTGAGGAAATGTATGGAGAGGATGGTCCGCCTAGTCCTTTTCCACCACCAGAAGAAGGGGGCACGACCTCCAGTGGTGGTGGAGTAAGTAAAGGTAGTGAGGAAGCAGAGCATGCAGTTTCTTGTAGCTCAGATGGTGGTTTTTGTATTTATGCCAAGTGCTGGCAAAGTGGCGTTAAGGAGATCGCCAACCCTGGTGATCCATGCCTTTGTAGTGCAGCAAGTGGGATTAGGAATTATATTCTAGGTGATTATGTACCGGAGGAAAGTTTTTCCTATAGTAGGGGATTTTGTGGTGATGCAGAGGATAAAGGAACTCTATCTGCTGGAGAGATCGCTCCAAGCGCTGCTGGCTATCAGGCAGAGTGTGAAGATGGTGTTATACACGATCTAACTTTATTTGACGAAGATCCTTGCACCTTGGCAGGGAGTACCCTTCGCAGAAATTTGCTAAATGCTACAGATGGAGATGGGGGAGGGAGTGTGATTGATGATCCTGTTTTTGATCATCTTTACCGTTGCTGTGACGGTTATGTTTATAGTGGACATGGTCTTTTATCCTCAACAGTAGATAGCTCCTATTGCACTGGCCATGATGGAATGAAGGAGGGATTTGTTCGCGACGAAGAGGGGGTTCCTGTTGATAGTTACGCAAATGACTGTGATGGAGGAGATGGAACTACCCCTGACGGAGGAGAAGGAGATGGAACAGTTCCAGGCGGAGCTGGAGGTGGAGGGACAGCATCACCTTAGTCTTTAAGGGTTTTGCAGGCTTGAGCGCTGTGTTGTAATTGTTTTCCAAAGTACTTCACGTACTCTAGAACGTCTGAGAGAGCATCGTATTCTTTATACTTGGGGTCAAGGCAGATGGTAAAATAACATGGGCCTGGCAAAAGTGATTCTCCTTGGGAATCATAATTGAGCGCTGCTGGATGCTTACAGTATTGCCCAATACTGGGACTTGAACTGGAGTCTTGGCATTTTGATGACTCATGAATAATCAGTCCATCAAAAGTTTGTAGATAATATTGAGCTTCATTAAAATAAAGAGATTCAAGAGGGTGATCCTTAAGACAAAAACGAAAGATGCAAGCACCGGGGGAGTTGGCCTTTTCATTGAAATTACTAGCGAGAGGGTGCAGACAACCTCTCACGCAGTTGGAATCTTCTTTGTCTGGGCATTGTTTATCATCTTCATCTTGGTCTGTGTCTGTTGAATTGCCATCACCTTCCACACCTGCATCTAGGGCTGAAGCCGGACGATCCAGAAAAACGTGGGCATTGGTAATGTCTTTAAATCCACAACCGGCGAGTTGAGAAAGTAGGATAAAACTAAGTAGTCTATTTTTAAATAACATCATAAGCTGTAAACTAAATCGGAAGGTTAAAAATAAAACTTTACTGCCAAGATGAGAAAATGGCTGATTGGAATGAAGAGCAAGAAAATAATATTTGATGAATACTATCGGGAAACCCATGGGCAAAGATGGATAAACTTAAGATCTGCTCTTGAGAAAGAAAAGCAAATGCAGGTGCTAAAAAGCGCAGATGGCACACAAGCCTATTATTTAGATCAAGCGTCATTGATAGCGGCAGCGAACTTAGAGGTTGGTAGAGGACAAAAGGTTTTAGATCTTTGTGCTGCTCCGGGGGGAAAGTCACTTTATTGGCTATTAAAACCAGAGCTGGGGAGTATTCAGTGGAAGGCGAATGAGATTTCTATGAAAAGACGTTTGAGGTTAAAGCGAGTTCTGGATCAATTTTTAGACAGAGAAGTTCGCAAGAGAGTGGAGGTGGTGGGGCATGATGCTCGCAATTGGTGCTTGTATGAAGAAAATGCTTATGATCGAATTCTTTTGGATGCGCCATGTTCATCGGAGGGACATTTAATTCAGCAAAATCAGATAGCTTCTTGGAGCTTGGCAAAAGTTAAGAGAAATATGGCAAATCAGTGGGCCATGTTGTGTTCAGCTTTAGCTGTTTTAAAAAGCGGAGGAATTTTGGTTTACAGCACATGTTCTATTAACCCTGGGGAAAATGAAGAGCAGATTGAAAGGTTCTTACAGAGTCGTTCGGGACAGTTTGAAGTTTTGCAGGGGCAATCACCTATTGGAAAAAAGTTGCGGTGGGGGTGGGAGATTTTTCCTGATATCGCTATTGGGGCAGGTCCTCTCTATTTTTGCGTAATGAGAAAGAACTAACTTTGTAATTTTTTTTGTATCAACGGAACTAATTCAGGTAGGACATATTGATCAATTTTTTCTCCCAGCATAGCAAGCTCTCTTACTAAAGAGGAGCTAATGGTGGCAAAGTGAGGCTTAGAAAAAAGACAAATTGTTTCAAGGTTTTTTTGGATACCGCGATTTCCTGCGGCCATTTCTAATTCCATTTGAAAGTCAGTGGTGTTGCGTAAACCTCGCAGTAGAAATTGTGCTTTTTGTTCTTGTGCAAAGTTGGCAACAGCACCTGCGTAGTGGTGAATTTCTACATTTTTAAGTTGATAGTAATCCACGTAGGCTTGTAGCATTTGTTTTTTATCTTCAGTACTAAATGGGCTGGCAGGTTTATGGGGATTGACTCCTACTACCCAGAGTAAGCGATCAAATTTTTTAGCGGCTCTCATCATAATATCTGCGTGCCCCCAGGTGGGAGGATTAGCGCTAGTGGGATAGACAATAGTTGAATTTTTCATTGAATTGGTTTTCAGTGATTTAGTAGGCTCAGTCAAGGAATTTTAATGGTTTGTAGCTTTTGCTGCAGCGCGCTGTAGTCAATTGACTCACTTTATCAATAAAAAAATGCAAAAAATCCTTTTTATTGTAGTGACAAAGTGTGAAATTTTTACAATAATTCTGGCGTAAATTGAGAAGGAGAAAACATCATGCGAAAATTTAACAACATTGCGAACTTGGTAAAAACAAAAAGACTTGCTCACCCTCAAGGATTGTCTCAATCAGACCTTTCTCACATTCTTGGTTACAAGAATGGTCAGTTCATTTCGAACGTAGAAAGAGCTCTTTGTAATATTCCTTTTAAGATGATTGGCAAACTTTGTCGTGTTCTTAACATTGAGTTTCAGGAAATTAAGGCTGCGATGATTAAGGATCATGAAGAGA
>SKGZ01000060.1 GCA_007117175.1 Bacteriovoracales bacterium
ACCAAAATCCTTATGAAACTCCAATGATGATTTATCCAGCAGTTCACTACACAATGGGTGGAATATGGGTAGATTACAATCTAATGACAACCGTACCTGGACTTTATGCAATTGGAGAAGCAAATTTCTCTGATCACGGTGCAAACAGATTAGGAGCTTCTGCTTTAATGCAAGGCCTAGCCGATGGCTATTTTGTGATCCCCTACACTTTGGGTCACTATTTTGCCAGTGAGAAGATTGATCAAAGTATCAACACTGATCACCCGGCCTTTCAAGAAGCTGTGCACAGTGCGAGCAGTCGCGATGAAAAATTACTGAAAATGAAAGGAGACAAGTCTCCAGAGTATTATCACCGCGCCCTTGGTAAAATCATGTGGGACAAGGTGGGTATGGCCCGTAATCAAGAGGGGCTTAATCAAGCAATTAGCGAAATAACTCAATTAAAAGAAGAGTTTTGGCAAAATCTTAAAGTCTTAGGAGACAAAGATTGCATTAATACTCAATTAGAAAAGGCTAATCGAGTGGCCGATTTTATCGAGTTAGGTCAATTAATGGCCAAAGATGCTCTGGCCCGGGAAGAATCTTGCGGTGGGCACTTTCGAGAAGAACATCAAACTGAAGAAAATGAAGCCAAAAGAGATGATGAGAATTTTTGTCACGTGGCCGCTTGGCAATACAATGGAGAGAGCAGTGAACCCACTCGCCACCAGGAGCAACTGAATTTTGAAAATGTCAGTTTAACGCAAAGAAGTTATAAATAGGAGCCTAAGATGAGTGAAAAAATGATGAAACTAAACCTTAAGGTCTGGCGTCAAAAAAATGCTCAAACTGCCGGGACCATGAAAGATTATCAAGTAGAAAATGTCTCCTGTGATATGTCTTTTTTAGAAATGCTTGATACTCTTAATGAACAATTAATTGCCAAAGGTGAAGAGCCAGTAGCCTTTGATCACGATTGTCGTGAGGGAATTTGTGGCATGTGCTCATTAGTCATTAATGGTCAGGCTCACGGGCCAGAGAGTAAAACCACCACCTGTCAACTGCATATGAGAAAATTTCAAGACGGTGACACTATTGTCATCGAACCTTTTCGCGCTAAGGCCTTCCCAGTGCAAAAAGACTTAATGGTGGATCGCAGTGCCTTTGATCATATTATTAGTTCTGGAGGATTCATTTCTGCCAATGTGGGAAGTGCTCCTGATGGCAATGCGATCAGTGTGCCTAAGACCAATGCTGACTTGGCCATGGACGCCGCTCAGTGCATTGGTTGTGGCGCCTGTGTGGCCGCTTGTAATAATGCTTCGGCCATGCTCTTTGTCAGCGCTAAAATCTCACAACTGGCCTTACTTCCCCAGGGACAAGCAGAGGCCAAATCCCGTGCCAAAGACATGGTCAAAACCATGGATGAGATGGGCTTTGGCAATTGCACCAATGAAAGAGAGTGTGAACTGGCCTGTCCTAAGGGAATTAAGATTGAAAATATTGCCCGTATGAATCGAGAATTCATTAAATCTCTGGGTTAGTGTTGAAGGTCTACTCAGCAGAGTTGCAAGTCTTAGCTAAACGTTTGTCCCAATTAGCACTCAAAATACTAAGTGGTGAAGCGAAACTCAAGACTTATCGCAAAAAATTTGAATACAATGGTTACCTCTACCCTCTTCATATTCACTTTTTTCAAGTCAATGAACAAAATCAAAGTTTTGAAGTGGGTCGCTTTGAAGCGCAATTTTTAACATTAAGTTTTTGGCAAGAGATCAGTCAGTTTAATCTTGAAGATTGCGCCAATTTACTCAGACATGAATTGGCCCATTATCTTTGCTACCTAAAATATGGAAAAAGTGATCAGCCCCACGGCAAGGACTTTCAAAGTATTTGCCGTGAGTGTGGCTGGGGCAAAGAAGTCAGTGCTGCCACCATGCAAAAGCCTCATATCAAAAATCATTCAAGCGCAAGACTACAAGAGCGCTACCAAAAACTACTCAATTTAAGCGAAAGTCCCAATCGCTCAGAGGCCCAGCAGGCCCTGAAAAGAGCGCAAGAAATGGCGTTGAAGTATCAGCTGGACTCCTTGGAAGAGGATAAAGAACTTATTTATTCAAGTGTTCTGGTGCAACAAAAGAAAACAGATCACCATTGGAATTCTCTACAAAAGATTTTTTCATACTTCAAACTCCACGCCATTATCCACAAGGGCTTAGCAGTCAGTTGTCTTGAAGTCATTGGAGAAAAAGAACCAGTTTTGACCGCTAATCTCATTTATCAATATCTGACCAATGCAGTTGAGCGCAATTGGCAAGAGTATAAAAAAGAAAATCAGTGCCAAGGAGTGGTGGCAAAGAATTCTTATTATCGCGGTTTCTATGCCGGGGTGATTGAGGGATTGGAGCAACAAAAGCAGTGCTTTCTATCAGGACCTTACCAAGAGGCTCTCATCATCAGTGAAAAAAAACTCGCTCAGCAAGTTGCGACTTTTTTTCCTCAACTGAGAAGCTATGCCACTCAATATCAGAGTGATGAAAAGTGCTATCAACAAGGAAAAAAGAAAGGAATCAAGGAAAAATTAAATGATTTAAAGCAGCACTACTTTTTAAACTAGTTTTTCTTCTGTGCCATAGACCCATTTATGCTGTTGCCCTACCACCCTAAAAACTCCGCCAGTGTGAAAATTCCATTGATAAATTTCTTGAAATTTTTTAGGATCAAAAACAGCTCCCGTTTCCAAGCAAGGGGTTAAAAACCAGTTTTCGATGGGACGCTTGAGATCTTGCTTAAGACGAGTGAAAAGATCATAACAATAATCAAAATCCAAACGATGGGCAATCACTGATTTAATTTGAAACTTTTGCGGATACTGCTCAAAGAGCTTCAGCAAATTCTGATAAGGGGTCTTCACTGAAGTGGAAGGAGTTTTCACATCAAAACTGATAAAGTCCACCAGATCAAAGATTTGGTGATCGACCCGACTGCCAGCAGCTTCAATATTGACATAATACCCATGACTTTTGAGCCACTGAATTAACTCTAAAACACTTTGCTTGTGCCCTGGGTGCATGGGATCACCACCGGTAATAGAAACTCTTTGAATGGGGGCAAAAGAGCGAATTTTTTCAGTGATTTGCTGCAAGCTAGAAGCATAGGCATGATCAAAGGCCCAAGTCTCTTGACTGTCACAATTCACACAGCCAATGCTGCAGCCTTGAAAGCGCACAAAAACTTGAGCATGGCCAATCCAAAGTCCCTCTCCCTCGGTGGCAGGATAGATGGAGTTAATTAAATAGGGAAATTGAACACTCATGCCATGAAACTAGCCTTGCAGAGTGCACTTTGTCAATAAAATGCCTAGTGACAAAAACTAGATCTTTTGTCATTCTGCTGCAATGAAGAAATGGATACTGCAAATCACTCAGGATTTCTATCAAGAGGCTCTCAATGACCCCCTGATAGGATATCAATTTCGCAAAATTGAAGATTTTGATCAACATATTCAAAGAATTGCTCAATTCTGGTCTCATCGCCTCTATCACACCGCAAAACCAAACCCAAATGTGCAATTTCAGCAATCTCACTTAAAGCTCAATCTCAATCGGGGTGAATTAGGACGATGGCTAGTGCTATTTGAAAAACAGATTCAAAACTATCAAGAAACTCACCCTGAGCTTAAAAATGAGCTGAATCGCTGGTGGCAAATGGTGAGAGATTTTGAGCAAGTGATGCTGCAAACTGAAGGGATGTTTAAGAGTCGCTAATGGCCTTAGCACCTAAGGTTTTCACTAGAAAATCAATCACGGGTTTTTCACCTTTCACATTATCAAAAAGCCAATTGCCAATATAAACACCCTTCACTCTTTTCGCTTCTTCTGCCACATGAGTAGGCCCAGTGAACTCTACCATAAAAACCTCATAGCCTATAATCTTAACTCGATGAGCTCGATAACAAGAAGAATGATACAAAGAGCAATTGATAATGGGATGCTCCTCAAAATTCACCCAATTGCCCTCATAAAGATCCTTAAAACTGGAATCATTGGCCTTAATTTTTTGTAAAAGATCAAAGCGATGGATATTTTGAGATTCTTTTTTGCTACAAGCAAAAGAGGTGATGATTAAAATTGTTAAAACA
>SKGZ01000179.1 GCA_007117175.1 Bacteriovoracales bacterium
ATACAGAAGCACAAGGTCGGGTTCACACTTCTACTATCACGGTCGCTATTTTACCGGAGGCAGAGGAAGTGGACTTCAAATTGGACATGAACGACGTGCGAGTGGATGTTTATCGCTCTGGTGGAGCTGGTGGACAGTCGGTGAATACCACAGACTCTGCTGTTCGAGTGACGCATATTCCTACCGGCACTGTGGTGGCCATTCAGGATGAAAAATCACAACATAAAAATAAAGACAAGGCTCTGAAGATTTTAACCAGTCGTATTTATGATGCCATGGTCAGGGAGCAAAATGCCAAAGAGGCAGCAGAACGTAAGGGCCTAGTGGGAACAGGGGACCGATCAGAGAGAATTCGCACCTATAATTTTCCCCAAGGGCGCTTAACAGATCATCGTATTAATCTGACTCTTTACTCCTTGGATCGCATTATTGAAGGAGAGTTAGCACCAGTGGTTTCGGCCTTAATTGCCCACCATCAGGCCCTCTTGCTTAAGGGCGATGAAGATTAGTTGGCAGCAATTGCAAGAATTTTACCCCGGTTTGAATGAGAAGCGATTTAAGCAAGAAGTTCAGCTCTACAGTAACACTCATCAACTTCCTTTAGCACAAGCTGAAAAAGAATTCTTACAAAGATGTCTCAAAGGTGAGCCCTTTGCTTATATTAATGGCTGGAGTTATTTCTATGACAGTGAATACCGAGTCACGCAGGATTGTTTGATTCCTCGTTTTGAGAGCGAGATCTTAGTGGAATTAGTAGTCCAATTGATGAGAAAAGAGCAGTTGACTCAAATAGCTGAAATAGGAGTTGGCAGTGGAGCACTTTTTTTAAGTGTTTTAAGATCCATTGATTTTCCTGTTAAAATTCTTGCCACAGATCTTTGTGCGAAGGCCCTTCAAGTGGCAAAATGGAATTATTTTCTACAAAGAAATTCGATTCACCACCAAACTCAAGTGAATTTGATCGTTCATGATCGGCTCAAAGAGATTGAGCAAAACTTTGACCTGATTTTCAGCAATCCCCCTTATATCCCATCTGACTCGAAAGAGGTTCACCCCCAAGTTGATTTATTTGAGCCAGGTAAAGCTCTTTATTTAGATAAAGTAGAGTATAATAGTTGGTATCAATTGTTTTTTGAGCAAGCGCTGGCAAATCTATCTTCGGGGGGGTATTTTTTATTAGAAGGACATGAGAATCATCTTGCTGACTTGGCACAACTGGCAAAATCAATTGGTTTTTCTCAAGCAAATTTAAAGAGAGACTATACACAAAGAGATCGTTTTTTAATATTGAAAAAATAGGAAGAGGCTTTGGATTTATTCATAGTTAAAGGAAAGCAAAAATTAAGTGGGGAAGTCAAAGTCTCTTCTGCTAAAAATTCTGTTTTAAAGATTTTAGCAGCCAGCTTATTGTGTCAGAAAAAAGTTTTCCTTAAAGAGGTTCCTCAATTACAAGATGTGAAAACCATGCTGGATCTTTTGCGCTCCATGGGAGTCTTAGTTCATGGTGAGTCAACAGACAATAATGAGATCAGCTTGGATGCTTCTATTATTGAAAAACCGGTGGCCAGCTATGAACAAGTCAAAACCATGCGTGCTTCTATTCTTGTCTTGGCTCCACTGTTAGCCAGATGCAAGAGGGCCAAGGTTTCTTTGCCTGGAGGTTGTGCCATTGGAGCTCGTCCCATTGATTTACACCTTAAGGGTTTAAAGAAAATGGGGGCTAAAATTCAATTGCGAGGTGGCTATGTTTATGCTCGTTGTGAACAGTTACAGGGAGCCAAAATTATTTTACCTTTTCCTTCCGTGGGAGCTACCGAAACTTTATTAATGGCAGCAGTGTGTGCTGTGGGGGAAACCACTATTGAAAACGCTGCCAGAGAGCCTGAGATTGAAGATTTAGCTCATTTTTTAAGAAAAATGAGTGGGGTGAAGATTCAAGGGGAGGGAACTCCCATTATTCGCATTCAAGGGTGTGGAGGTGTCAGTGAATTTAATGAGTTAAAAACACTGCACTTTCAAGCAATGGGTGATCGCATCGAAGCAGCAACTTTTATCATCGCTGCTGTGATGACTCAAAGTGAGATCACGGTGAAAGGTTTTAATCCTCATCATATTCGAAGTGTTTTGGACAATTTGACTCAGATGGGAGCCAAGCTTGAAGAGTTCACCGATGGGGTGAAAGTGAAAGTGCAGCAAGATCAATTGCAAGCCTTACAAATAGACACGGCTCCCTACCCAGGATTTCCCACCGATGTGCAGGCGCAAATGATGGCACTGCTGTGCTTGGTGCCTGGAAGTTCAATGATCACTGAACATATTTTTGAAAATCGTTTTATGCATGTACCGGAATTGCAACGTATGGGGGCAGAGATTACCATTCGGGGAAGTTCGGCAGTGATCAAAGGAGTGGAGCAAATGTATGGTGCGCAGGTGATGTGCACGGACTTAAGGGCCAGTGCAGCACTTTTATTAGCAGCACTGTGTGCAGAGGGCCAGAGTGTGATTCGCAGAGTTTATCACATTGACCGAGGTTATCAGCAAATTGATCAAAAGCTCAGTGGATTGGGGGCAAAAATTAAGAGGATGAGTCAGCAGCAATTTAAGGAATCTGAAGGAGAAATAGATCATGAGTGAAACAGTTTTTGAAAAAATTTTATCAGGAGAGTTACCTGCAGACTTTGTCTATGAAGATGACAAAGTGGTTGCCTTCAAGGATCTCTACCCTCAGGCTAAGATTCATTTACTTTTCATTCACCGAGAAAAAACAAGTCATGTGAATGAGATGATGCAAAAAAGTGAATCTCAGTTATTGGATTTATTTCGCGCCATCAATCGTTATGTAGAACAACATAATTTAACGGAAAAAGGTTTTAGAATTGTCACTAATTGTGGAAAAGAGGGAGGGCAAACTGTTTTCTACACTCATTTTCATTTATTAGCTGGGGAACAGTTAGCATCTTTTGGTAGGAGTTAAATCAATGCAAGTATGGATTATTGATTTTGGTTCGCAGTACACTCAGTTAATTTTAAAAATGACTCGTGAGTTAGGTTATAGTTGCGAGCTGCTGACCTGGGAAGATTATCTAGAGAAGAAAAATAAGAACCAGCGCCCCAATGCACTGGTGCTTTCAGGGGGACCACAGTCGGTCTTTGAAGATGAGAATGATTATAATTTATGCTTTGATGATCCTAATTTACCGGTTTTAGGAATTTGCTATGGCATGCAAATCATGGTGAGTCACTGGGGCGGGAAGATAGAGCGAGGAGTTCAAGGAGAGTATGGCACGGCCTATGTTCACCCCAAGGGGCGATTGCGAAGTCATATTGCTCAAGACAGCCTTAAGGTTTGGATGAGTCATTTTGATCACGCGGTGAAAATACCCTCAGAGTTTGAAGAAGTTTTTTCCAGTGTCAATCAAATGGTCGCTGGCATTGAACACAAAAATTTACCATTATTAGGCTTTCAGTTCCACCCGGAAGTGAGACACACCGATCGGGGGGCTGAGTTATTAGGCTATTTCTATCAAAAGGTTGCCAATTTACAGGTGGATTGGAAGAGCGCTGATATTTTAGAAGATTGCTTGCAGCAAGTAGAGAAAGTCAAAGGGGCCAAAATTCTTTGTGCATTTTCCGGAGGTGTGGACTCTTTGGTGGCAGCGGCATTGACTGCTCAAGTGGTGGGCAAAGACCTTTATTGTTTCTTTATTAATACCGGTTTACTTCGTATTCAAGACCTAGAGCATATTGAGAAAATCAAGAAAGAGTTGGATTTAAATATTCATGTGATTGATGCCTCATCGGAGTTTCTCAATCGTCTTTCTCACATTTCTTCACCTGAAGAAAAGAGAAAAATTATTGGGAAAACTTTTATTGATGTCTTTGAAGAACAGGTGGATTACTTTCAAAAGGATCACCAAGTTGAGTTTGAATACCTGTTGCAGGGAACACTCTACCCAGATGTTATTGAATCTATTAGCCCCCATAAAAAAGGGGGAAAATCGGTGACTATTAAGTCCCATCACAATGTGGGGGGGTTACCTGAGAAGATGAAATTAAAATTATTAGAACCTCTTCGTTTTTTATTTAAGCAAGAGGTGCGCACCATGGGGGA
>SKGZ01000043.1 GCA_007117175.1 Bacteriovoracales bacterium
AAATAACAATTTGAGACATAAGATACTCCTCTACTACTATGGTAAAGGAATATCAGACACTAATGGAGTAAAGGAGTCAAGGATTCAGGGAGCTTACAATTTCTCTCATTTAGACTCCATTCAAAATTTTCATCTAAGCAATTGTAAATCCATGCAACCTGCTGACCATAGGCTGCACGGTGCACTGCGTTTTTATCTCCCTGCTCATTGATTTCGCAAGGGTTTTGCAATCTACACAGCTGGCCATCGCGATTAAAAGAATTGTGTATAGCAATCACCTCTCCACTGAGCTCTGAAATAAGTGGCGAGCCTGACTGCCCTCCCTTGGTTTCACAATGAATGTAGCGAACAGAACGCTTAAATACTCCCGGTCCCTCTTGTAATTGATGAACAATCCCATCCACCTGGCAACGACGATCATTACGCCAAAAAGCTGAAACTAAAATAAAACTTTCTCCTTCTTGAGCTTCTGATTGTGAAATCACCAGAGGCATCACTCCTGTTCGCTGATAAATTTGTGTATAGCTTTCATCTAATTGATAAAGAGCAATGTCTGTTTTTTTGATGGTTGAATAAATTAATTTTTGTATATAAATTGCAAAAGTTTCATTTTGGTTTTTGTGAAGCAAGGCCATAAACTGAGTTCGCGGTATTGGGATCGAAGTCAAAGCGAATTTTTTAAGCTCAAGAATACAATGACCATTGGTTAAGACCCAAGCTTTTTGATCCATGCTTCTACCGTGAACAGTGACTAAGGCCCCCGAACACCCCTGCAAAGAAACAGTGCCATAAAATTGGTCCATTGACCACAGATTCAAGCTTAAAGTCTGTATGATCAGAGCAATCAGCATCCTTTTCATATGGATCTCATAGCATGAAAAAGAAGAATTATGCTAAAAGCCTTTAAATTTTACAGGGTCAATCACTCTGATTTCTTCAATTTTCTTGATTGGACAACCAGCACTCACGGTCAAATTCTGCACCATTTGATTGCGCGCAATCAACCACTCAGTGCTTTGGTTTTCTTGCATAATTTCCTCGATTTTACTCCACTCTGAGGGGAGAACTCGACAGTGATCAATTGCTAAGATCTCGTCTCCAGCATTGAGACCTGCCCGATAGGCCGGACTATCCAGACTCACCTTTTCGATCATTAACCTTCCATGAAAAGCTTTGACTTCTAGCCCCAGATGACACTTCTCTTCTCTCTTTTCAACAATTTCTAATCCGACATGCTTAAGGTAGTAGGAAAAATCAATATCTTCGGTAGTTTCAATCATACTGATCCATTTTTCAAAATCATCCTTGGGAATCAAAGTTAAAAGGATTTGAGAAAACTCCTCCTTGGTAATGCCGCGGGATGGTCTCTTTTTATAATCTTGCCAAAGTGCGTGAATTAAATCTTTGATATCACTGCCATTTTTCTTTAAAAGAATATGAAGAACTAGAAAGACCAGCCCACCTTTTAGGTAATAGCTAATAGTCGAATTTTGAGAGTTCTCATGGGGGCGATAAAGCTTAATCCAAGCGTTAAAAGAACTCATCTCTAAGGAATCAAATTTTTTACCAACTGTTTGTTGGAAGCGCTGAAAGTCATTGCTTAAGGTTTTAAGATACTCCTGTTCAGTGCAAAGTCCGGCCTTAAAGACAAAGTAATTATCCATAAAGGAAGTAAGACCTTCAGCTAACCACAGCATCGATGTATAATTCTCTTCAGTATACTCAAATGGACCCAATTCCTTAGGACGAATCCTTTTCACATTCCAGGTATGAAAATATTCATGGGCCACTAATTGCAACCATTTCACATACTCACCTCTTTTCTCAAGTAAGCGGCCATCAAATTGCAAAACAGTTGAGTCGTGGTGCTCAAGTCCTCCGTAGCCTCCCGGAATGAAATGATTAATAAAATAATAATTTTCATAGGGAATCTCTCCCATATAATTGCCGATATACTCTACAATTTTATGAATATCATTTTTTAACTGAGTTTGATCAAACCACAGCGTTCCAAAATGGGCCAGAGCGTGCTCTTTACCTGCATAGTAAAAACCATCTGTGCTGTGACAACCGATCTCAATGGGCGAATCGAGAAGGTGATCATAATCTTCACTTTCATAAATAAACTCATCGCGTACTTGAGAAATTTCCTTAAGAGGACAAGTCACTTTAGACCAAAGTGCTGGAAACTTTAATTGTAATTGAGCCCCTTCCAGTCTTTCACCTTTGACCCCCATTAGATAACTAGGGCCGTGCAAGAATGCATGCTCCGAATTAATATGGGAGGTGCGAACAGTTAACTCATGACAATAAACCTGATAATAGAGATGAATTTCCTCATAATTCTTATCTTTAAAATCAAGTTGCCATTGGCCCTTAGCACATTGTTCAAAATCAATGGCTTCACCTAAACTCCCCTCACAGCGAAGTGCTTGTAAATGTCGAGAGTACTCTCTCATTAAATAAGAGCCAGGAGACCAAGAGGGCAAAAAAACAGTGAGAGACGCAGCAAAGTTTCCCGTTAATTTTAAATGCACTTTGACCCAATGATGACTAGCTTCGTCAATTTTTACCAAATAAAAAGCCTTCATAAAAAACACCTTGTTTCATTCAAATCATGATTATGGTATCTTTGATCAAGGGTAATGTGAATGGTGAAAAATCAGCATAAAATTAATTTAACGGCAGCAGCTTGTAGGGCCATTGTTCTGTTTAAAGAAAATGATTATACATTAGAAAATCAACATTTGCGTATCAGCATTAAAGGCAAAGGTTGTGATGGTTTTACTTATCAATTAGGTTTTGATCTTCCTCATCAAAAAGACCTGGTTCTAGATTATCACTACCATGATTCTCACTTCTATATTTTACTTGACCCATTTGCAGCTTTTTATGTCAAAAATGCTCTAGTTGACTACCAGTTATTAGAAGATCGTAGCGAAGGCTTTGTACTTGAAAATTTTGACCAATACCTTTATCACGGCAAATTTTATAAAGATAAAAGCCTAACGCCTAATTTTTAAAATTCTCAAGCTTAATCTCCCCCTGATCATTGATTTTTATTTTCTTAGGTTGAGAATGAGACGCTACATTGTAATTAAGAATATGAGACTTACCATCTTTTTTCCAAGGCCATGCCACCTGAATACTCATTAATTTCTCTGCTTCAAGTGCGCTAATAAAAAGAGCTCGTTCATGTTGTAAGGGCAAGTGACCATGAGTATAACTCAGCCAATTATGACTCACTCGTTTTTTTCCATTTTTTGCAAAAGTTAATTTAATTGGTAGGCTTTCCACTTCAAAAGGCGCATCTTTGGCAGAGAGAAGAATTTTATAGTGAAGACCTTTAGGTTGTATCTGATTTTCGTACAAAAAAACTTTTGGTCGAATGAAATGATTTCTCTTCGCACTCTGAGTCAACAGTAAGTCTGGCTTACCATCATCGTTAAAGTCAACAATCACCACTGACTGAGGATTCACCAGATCAATTCCTAGCTCCGGTGCAAGATCCTTAAGGCTCAAGGGGTCCAGAACAGTTAATCTGGAATGAGGAGGGTAATCTCTACTTTCAATGACAATTTCTTGAGAACCATCCATCGTCAAGTCAACCACATAACCTCTTCGATCGGCTCTCATACCAACCTCTGGATATGATGAAATAGGCAAACGATTGAAGTAAAATGAATCGTCCTCTTTTGCAATATAAGTTAACAAGCTGCTACTGTCTCTCTCTTCACTATCAATCAATTCCGTTAACTCTCCAAGAAAGAGATCAAAAAATCCATTTTGATTAAAATCAGCGCAGACAGCAAACTGACTTCTCCCCCCCCCTGTCTTTTTATGCCGGCCAATCTCATCAAAAGCAAAATGAGTTTCAACTGCCTTATCCTCATAAGCTTGTTTCATGGGAATCCAAAGCTTATTTGGATAGCCTAGCCCTCCCATGACTAATATAGCACTACGATTAGACTGGTAAGAGCAGGTCGCAGTGGCCCAAGTGGGAACGGATTCAAACTCTTGCGCATCGGCTCCTCTCACTAACTCTTTTTCCTTG
>SKGZ01000099.1 GCA_007117175.1 Bacteriovoracales bacterium
AAAACCCCGGAAGCTTCACCGAGTACTTTCACACTTGGGATTAGCCGGTCCGGGGAATCTTAAAATTATTATCGGCTATTTATGGAAAAAAATCAAGAGTCATTCATTAATATCACCTACTAAGCCGATCTCACTCGCAAGAGATAGGTCAAAACAAAGGCAAGCAAAGAAGATAAAATTCCCCACAGGATACTCAACTCACTTTCAGCGAATAAATTTAAGCTCAAATTCACCAGCCCTCCTGATAAAATGGCCATAAAACCACACTGGTGCAAATGATCCGTTTTGCGACTCAGCACCCCCCACAGAATGGGGACAAATAAGGCCGAGACCATCACTTCATAGGAGATTAACATCAAATCTAAAACCCGCTCAAATTGAGAGGCCAAAATCAAGGCCAGTAAACCTAGAAGACCAGTGCTCCACTTGGAGAGTTTGAGAATATTGAGCTTTTTAAATCTCTTTTGAATCAGATCAGTGACCAAACTACCAGAAGCGGCCATTAAGCAACTATCTGCGGTGGATAAAATGGCAGAAAAATAGGCAGAAATCATCAACCCTAAAAATCCAACCGGCAAGGCGGTGGCCAATAATAAGGGCAGACCCATCTCCGCATCCATGGCCAGCGATCCATAGGGAAAGCCCATATCAGCAAAGAGATTTTGCATATAGGCTACCCGTGCGATCAATCCCAAGGTCACTCCCATAAAGGCCATCACTGGCCACTCTAAAAGACCGGCAATATACCAGGCCTTCTGGGCATCCTTAACCGTGGCACAGGCATAAATTCTTTGATACAAGGTCAAACCAATAAACCATACCGGCATAATGGTTAAGGCCCAAGACAGCAATGTCTTACCATCCACTTGTGTTAAGGAAAAATAGGAAGGGGGTAAGGTTTTCATAATGGCCTCAAAACCACCAACGAAGTGAAATCCCAGAGGAATGCCCACAAAAATTAATCCAAACAATAATAATAACCACTGAACAGTATCAGTGTAGATCACCGCCTTTAATCCCCCAAAGGAGGTGTATAAAACGGCCACAGCTCCAGTTAACCATAGCGCACTCATCATAGAAAACTCAGGCACTACTGAAGAGGCTAACTTAGCACCGGCCAAAAACTGAGAACTGGTAAATCCCACATAACCCAACAGCGAAATCACCGTGGCAATCAAGGCTGCACTGGCTCCATAGTAATGCCCCACCAGATCATTGAAGGTCTTAAAGCGTTTGATTTTTTCAGCTGCCTTAACCTTGGGAATTAAAACAACCGCAGAAATCCAAGCTCCAATCAAACCGGTAAAGAGCATCCAAGAACCGGAAAGACCTAAGGTGAACCCTAAACCTCCAAGACCAATGGAAAAACCACCTCCCACATCAGTGGCCACCACTGAGAGCCCCACGTGCCACGGCTTAATATTTCTTCCACCCAAGAAATAATCTTCATCATCTTGATGGCCCTTGGAAAAATAAAACCCAACCCCTAGAAGACCCAGGAAATAAACAACAATAATAACAATGTCAATCCAATTCAAAACTACCTCACTTCTTTATCAATGTATCTAGAGTTTAACAGGCTCAATGCCCCCATATATTTTAAACGAAAGGACATGGTCGAACCCACCTGATAGGAATAACGAGACTCAGAAATATCCACAATAAGCATATCAGAGCTGGCTCCAATGATTTTGCAACGAGAATTTTTAGGAATTAAAAAGTTGGTGGCCACATCTAATAATCCCACATCCACAATGGCCCTCTTAATTTTCTTCTTTTTTTTATTTTTTGTTTCAAATTTTTCACCAGAAGGATTCAAACTTAAAATTCCACTGGGAATATTGGACTTTGAGGAGACATCAATAACCTGTGCTTCCAATTCAAACGTAAAAGGATACATCCCTTTAATCGTCTTTTGAGTAAAAAGATCAAGACCAAAAAAAAGAGCTTCACCCACTCGAAAGTGATTAATTCCTTTCATAGATTTTATTCCTTTCAATAAAAGTGGAATGGTCACCGAAGTTCCACCTGAGACGAAAGGAATTTTTTTGCCAAAACGCAATTCTAAGATCTTGCGATACATAATCAATTGCATCAGCTTATCTTCTGATGGCATGACCCCGTAAAGACAATTTAAATTTGCTCCGATGCCGATAATCTCCACACCCTTTAACTTAAAGACCTTGCTATAAAACTCCTCTAAACTCTCTCCTAATATCCCCTCTCTTAAATCCCCCAACTCCAGCATAATAATCACTTTGTGAACCTTCTTCAGCTTCCGAGCTTCCTTGGAGATTTCCTTAATGGTTTGCAAATCAGTATTCAAACTCACATCTGCGTAGTGAACTAAACTTTTAATAATATTTCGAGCGGGAGGTTTAATATAAACAGTTTCAACCTTCGGCGCTATTTTTTTGATTCGCTTTAGGTTGGTCAGTCGAGAATCACAGATTTGTTTAGGCTTAAGTCCTATGATTTCCTTTAGTATTTTTTCATTGCCACATAATAACTTCGTTACAATTCCCCATTCAATCTTATTTTTTTTAAAAACTTGACTTAGAAATTTATAATTATGCTTAAGCTTATCTCGATAGAAAATAATTTTTGCCATTTCAGGGATACCACCTCATCTCAGTGTACTTATTAGTAAAGCCCAACTTGGCATAAAGTTTTTTTGCAGGGTTTTCGTGCTCCACATGCAAAGCAATCGGTGCTTGAATGGTTTTTTGCACCAGCGAAATTAATTTTCCCCCAACACCTTGCCCTCGAACATCTTTGTGAGTGGCAATGTAAACCAAAAGATAATTGGGGATAAAGTTTTCCATATAAGTCCGATTGAGCACCACCACTGCCTGGATTTCATCACCTTTTTGGCAGAGAAAAACCTTGCCCGACTCTCCTGGCTCTTTATTCACATACTCTAAACACTGAGCAATATCCTCTTTGGCATCGCGAAATTCATCCAAGTGCTCATAGAGAAAATTCACAATCTTAGCCCGAAAATCACCCCGACTCAGCTCTGCGGCCTCACAAACTCGAAAATTCAGTTCCATACTCAAGGAAACTCCTTTAATATCATAACATTGTAGTTGAAGTGCTATCTTAACAAGCTAAGGTGCTCTTATCAAATTGGGATCTCTCTTCATGTAATCTGTTTTTTTATTGAGTTCTGTCCCAATATGGCAACTCACTCAAGCTGATCTTCATAGCTGACCTCCATAACCCCCTGTTTTTTTTGCTTTTACTAGAAAAAAATTCAATAAAAACCAATTGGAGACTAAAGTTTTTTTTTTTAGCTCGATACGCTGGCCATGACTTGAATTGATCTTATGCAAAAGATTGAAATTCATACCTGAAGAAGGCTTATGAGTTTATGAATCTTTTGTCATTGGAGAGTTTGGGTTGAGAAGTTTTTTGTAAACTTTGACTGATCTTTTTATTCGCTTGGATTGAGTTTATTGCGATTGGTGAGTGAGTAAATTTTCGGTTATTAAGTTTAAATTTTTTAATTTTAATTCATCAAAGGAGGTATTTGATGAAGAAAAAAATGAAGCTAATATTAATCTCACTACAATTAACTCTTTTGAACCTTCAGGCTTTCGCGGCTGCTGACACTCCAGAAGGGTGCAGAGAAGAACTCTCTGACTGTAATCGTAATCCAGAAACAGACAAACTCCGATGTGAGGTGCAATACCGAAATTGCATGAGAGGCCTTCAATACCTCTCAACTGCCAACCAATTGGGTGACAATGAAAAACTCTCCGAGCTAGCTCCACCTGATCACCAATACCCCTGCACCATTAATGATCTCAACTTCGCATTTAAGCTTTGTGAGTTCTACGGAGTTCGAGACAATATTTTATGCTATCGAGTCAATAAAGAAGATCATTCAGAGGTCACTATCAACTGCGATGATCAGGTGGTCAAAACCTTTATTCTTGGCACTCAAACTGAAATTCCAAGCTCCGCACTCAAAACGATTGAAGAGCTTTCCAACTGAAGTCGGCTCTTATCGAATTATCAAGTACTTAAGAGAATTTTCCGCCCTTA
>SKGZ01000191.1 GCA_007117175.1 Bacteriovoracales bacterium
ACTTTCAAAGAGAAATGGGTATTTTTGGAAACTTTATCCACGGAACCCATGTGGCCCATATTGCGGCTAGAATGTCCGTTGAAAACGAAATCTTATCTGTCAAATTACTTCCCACTGAAGTCAGACCCTTTATTGCACAAATGGCCATGCAGTCTAAATCGCGCAGGCCAAGCAAAGATGATGAAAATTCAATTCGTTGGAATCTATTAGAGCTTGGTTTAAGACAATTAACTCAAGTACAATCGAGCCAATTGAATCAAGTTTTCTCTTATGTGGGAGATTTTCGCAGTGTAGTGGCCAATGGATCATTTGGAACAGGTTTTAACCAAGGGGCCATGATTGTGAGAATGGCCTTCAAAGCTATTTTCTTCAGAGATCCTAATGAGCAAGAACTGTATCGCGCTTATTCTTTCTTTATTAACAATTTATTAGAGGGAATGAGCCATAGCTTAGCTTCTTATCCTCAAACACTTTTTGTCTTTGCCGCTGGTAATGATGGAACCAATAATGATGTTTTCCCTGTGGCCCCTGCTTCAGTGAATGTGGAAAATAGAATAACTGTGGCCGCTACCTTTAATTACGATGCGATTGCTCCTTTTTCAAATTATGGTGTCAATAGTGTAGATGTGGCTGCTCCAGGGGTCATTATCAATGCAGCTATTCCCGGAGATGAGTTCTTAGAAGTTTCTGGAACTAGCCAAGCAGCTCCTTTTGTTGCTGGAGTCGTTGGTGCTATTAAATCGGTGAATAAAAATTTAAGTACTGCTCAAATTAAGGCCATTATTATGGGCACTGTGGATAAGAAAGACTTCTTACTTTCTAAAGTGAGATCTGGTGGAATTGTCAACGCTCAAAGGGCCGTTTACGCTGCTGAGCTTAGCCTTGAAACATCTGTTTTTGCGGCCATTCGCAGGGCCAACACTGAAGTTCAGGACCACCCTGAGACCTTTGGCAGTCTTCTTCACCGTGGAATGACAGAAATCCCTGATAATTTATTACCGATGTATCAATTATAAATTTCAATAAAGAAGAAATTCGCTCCTTAATTGTGAAAAAGAGGAGCGACTTTCTTCTTCTCGTTTCATTAGCTCTTCTGAGCTGCCATTGTTTTCAACCCATTTTCTCGGCCAGTCACAACCATTAATAAGGTCAATAGGAAGTTGCTGATCATTATATTCATAAGGGGGTTGCTTCCACTTAAAATCATTGGCTAAAGCGTGATAAAGTTCGCGACATAGGATTTGACCTAAGGCCCATGGGCGAAAGCTTTGTGGATTGGTGATATGGATTTGATAGCCACCACAATTCTTCCCAGCATGTTTTTGAAAAGTGGGAAGAAAACTAATCGCTCTAAGGTGAAAACCTGTCAGTTGCGCTTGATCCAAGGCCTTTTGCAATTGAGGATAAAAAGCATAAGGGGCAAGCTGAGGGTGCCCAAAGACCTCTAAGCTGCGAGTGGTGCCTCGTCCCTCAGATAGATTGGTTCCCTCAAACAAAACAGTGGCGGGAAAGGTCATCGCCGATGTCGCTGTTGGTAAGTTGGGCGAAGGGTTAATCCAATGGGGCCAAAACTGAGATTGGGTGCACAGCTGTTCTCGCTGCCAATGTTCCAAGGTGATGACTTCATAATCACATTCATATCCCCAAAGTTGATTGGCCATCAGTCCAATTTCTCCAATGGTTAATCCATGGCGCATGGGCAATGGAAGCATTCCCACAAAAGATTCAAAGCCTGACTCTAGTGTATTACCCTCAATGACTTGACCTCCCAGAGGATTGGCACGATCCAGCACCACTACTTTTTTATCCAGTTCACCGCACTTTTTCATCATTAAGATAAGAGTATAAATATAGGTGTAGACTCTGGTCCCCACATCCTGTAGATCCACAAAAACTATGTCCACATCTTTGAGCATTTGCTCAGTGGGTTCTCTGGTTTCACTGTAAAGACTGTAAACTTGTCTTTGAAAATAGGGATGAAAAAAATGATCTGACTCCACCATATTGTCTTGTACGTCACCCACAATACCATGCTGAGGGGAGAAGAAAGTGGTGAGTCGCTCACCAAAGATTTGAAGCATGACTTGCATAGAGGATTGGAATTGGCCATCAACCACTGCATTATGTGTCAGTAGGCCAATTCGGCCAGGGAATTTTTTAATTGAAATTTGTTTAATTTTTTCCAGACCGCTAATTGTTTGACCCATGAGCTTTGACCTCCTTGAAAGCTTTGAGATAAAATTTAGTTTAAACGGGGGAGTGAGATGAAACAATACCTAAACTTAATGAAAAAAGTTTTAGATGAGGGCGTGACTAAAGAAGATCGCACTGGAGTGGGAACTTACTCTTTATTTGGGCACCAAATGCGCTTTGATCTTAGCGCAGGATTTCCACTGGTCACCACCAAGAAGATTCACCTCAAGTCAGTGATACACGAATTATTATGGTTTATTCAGGGCTCTCAGAATATTGGTTATCTTAAAGAAAATGGCGTTCGTATCTGGGATGAGTGGGCCGATGAAAATGGAGACTTAGGCCCTATTTATGGTGTCCAATGGCGCAGTTGGCCAGTGGGCAATTTAGAAAAAATTGATCAATTAAAGCAGGTGATTGAGCAAATTAAAACTAATCCTGACTCCCGTCGTTTAATTGTGAACTCTTGGAATGTGGGGTTGATCGATCAAATGGCACTGCCTCCTTGTCATTGTTTTTTTCAATTTTATGTGGCCCAAGGAAAGCTTTCTTGTCAGCTCTATCAACGTTCTGCCGATGTTTTTTTAGGAGTGCCTTTTAATATCGCTTCCTATGCACTGCTCACTCATATGGTGGCCCAGGTTTGTGATTTAGCTGTGGGTGACTTTGTTCATACCATGGGGGATGTGCACTTGTATCGCAATCATCTGGATCAAGCTCATTTGCAATTATCCCGGACTCCTTATCAGTTGCCCACAGTGCGTTTAAATCCAGATGTCAAAAATATTGATGACTTTACTTTTGAAGATTTTGAAATTCTAAATTATCAGCATCACCCTTTGATTAAAGGGCAGGTTGCAGTGTGAAGTTGCATCTCATTGCTGCTGTGTCAGAGAATTTTGCCATTGGCAAAGACTCTCAATTGCCTTGGAAGTTATCAGATGATTTAAAACTTTTTAAAAGACTCACTTTAAATCAGACAGTGGTGATGGGGCGTAAAACCTATGAATCTATTTCTAGGCCATTGCCACATCGAATGAATTGCATCCTCAGTTCGACTTTGATCGATGAACACTTAGATGGTGCTCACGTTTTTTGTGACAAGAAGCAGCTTGATGAGTTTTTAAGCAAGCAGCAGCAAGTTTTCATTATAGGTGGCTCTAGTCTCTATCAAATGTATTTGCAGCAAGCGGACTTTTTACATTTATCTCGAGTACAAGTCCATATTGAAGCAGCCGATGCTTTTTTTCCTAATATTCATTGGCAAGATTGGCAGCTAATGGAGCAAGTCGACTATTGCGCCAATGAAGACAATCAGTACCCGTGGAGTTATCAGCTTTGGAAAAAAAAAGAAAAAAATGACTAAGGATATGATAGGGGTTTATGGTTCATTAGTTTTCGCCCAAGTTTTATTTGGGCTTAATTTTATTGCTGGCAAGCATGTGCTGGCAAGTCTTCGCCCCTATGAGTTTTCCTGTGCCCGCTTTTTACTTTCAGGCTTCATTCTCTTTTGTGGACTCAGAGCTTGGGGAGTGAGGTTGCCTGTTCTTAAAACTTATCAATGGTTTTTTCTGACTCTAGCGGCCCTTTTTGGTATCACTCTTTCTCAAACACTTTTTTTAAGTGGGCTGCAGCAAACCACCGCCATTAATACTTCCATCTTGGCGGCCACTATCCCATTGTTTGCACTTTTGACTGCACTTCTAAGGGGGCAGGTGAGTTTACAACAAAAAGTGCTTTTTGGTTTTCTTTTGAGTTTAGCAGGAGTGATTGTCATTAAAGGAGCTCAGCTGCAGATTAGTTCAGAGTCAATTCAGGGTGATTTATTGGTTCTTTTGGGCTGCGCTTTGAG
>SKGZ01000114.1 GCA_007117175.1 Bacteriovoracales bacterium
TTGATTTTAAAGAGATCCCAATTGGCATGAAAGTTTGTGTGATTAATGGCCCTAATATGGGACAATTAAAACAACGTGAGGCCATTTACGGAAATCATTCTTTAGCTGAGATTCAAAAACAAACTGAAGAAGCTTTAGGTGATTTGGTGCGTATTCAGTGGTGGCAGACTGATCATGAAGCTGAAATGGTGCAAATGATTCATTCCTTAAGAGCAAGTGATTTTGATTTATTGGTGATCAACCCAGCAGCTCTTAGTCATAGTAGTTTGGCCATTTATGATGCCTTAAGCAGTTGCTCATTGAAAGTTGTTGAGGTGCATCTCACTTGTCCTCGAGGCAGGAGTCATAAACGAGAGAATTTATTGACTGCAGGTGCTGCTGACGTGGTACTTGAGGGCTTGGGAATTAAAAGTTATTATTATGCCATTCATTGCCAATTACAGAGGACATAAAGATGTATCAAACCACTGATTTTAGAAAAAATTTAAAAATTGAATTGGAAGGAAAGCCTTATATTATCGTGGACTTTCAACATATTAATCCTGGCAAAGGATCGGCGTTTGTGCGAACCAAGCTAAAGAATCTGGAGTCAGGTCAAGTTTTAGAAAGAACCTTTAAGGCCGGAGTTGAGACAGTGGCCAGACCGGACTTGGAGGAAAGAGATGTGGAGTACACTTACGCTGATCAAGATGGCTTTAATTTTCTCGATCAAAAGAGCTATGAATCGATTCACCTCACAACTGATCAAGTAGGAGATCATAAAAATTTTTTACAAGAGGGAATTAAGCTTTCTGTGCTGTATTTTAATGGAAGACCTATTTCATTGGAGCTTCCTAATTTTGTGAATTTGAAGGTGCAGGAGACTGATCCAGGGCTAAAAGGTGATACAGCCAGTGGCGGAATGAAAAAAGCAATTATGGAAACAGGACTGCAAGTGAACGTTCCCCTTTTTATCAAAGAGGGAGAGATTTTAAAAATTGACACTCGCACTGGTGAATACGTAGAGCGTTTTAAAAACTAAGTAGAACATTATGGATTTAGAGAAAATACAACAATTTATTCGCTTAGCTAAAGATGAGGGAGTGAGCTCTCTTAAGTACGAATCCAAGGCTGAGTCCCTTTCAGTCAGTTTTCAACAACACAGTTCTTCCCAACCTGTGCTCACTCATCCTCAACCGGCAGTTGTTCAGACCACTGCCAGTCAAAATGAAGCGACAGAAAATTTTCACGTGATTAAGGCTCCCTTTGTGGGAACTTACTATGCAGCGCCTTCACCGGGGGAAGATCATTTTGTGAAGGTGGGAGACAAGGTGAGTCAGGGCTCAGTTTTATGTATCCTAGAAGCAATGAAGATTATGAATGAAATTGAAAGTGATGCTTCTGGAGAGATTGTGGAAATTTGCGTGGAAAACGAAAGCTTTGTGGAGTATGGTCAGGCCTTATTTAAAATCAGGAAAAACTAGTGGGCAGAGCAATCACTAAATTGTTGATTGCCAATCGTGGTGAGATTGCTATCAGAGTGATGAGAAGTGCCAGAGAAATGGGCATTGCCACTGTCAGTGTTCACTCAGAGGCCGATGAGAATTCACTTCATGTGAAATTGGCCGATGAATCAGTTTGCATTGGCCCAGCTAAGTCCAGCCTCAGTTATTTAAATATTGCTTCGGTTTTATCAGCTTGCGAAATTTCAGGTGCAGACGCAGTTCATCCCGGCTATGGATTCTTATCTGAGAATCATGAATTTGCGGCTATGTGTGAAAAGTGGGGATTGAAATTTGTGGGGCCAAGAGCTGAGTGCTTGCGACTTATGGGCAGTAAGGTTGAGTCAAAGAAAATTGCCAAGCAAGCAGGTGTGCCGGTACTTGAATCAATCTTAGTCAATGAAAAAACTGAACAAGAAATACTGAAGAGTGCTGCTGAACTAGGTTATCCGGTTTTAATCAAAGCTTCTGCTGGTGGTGGCGGCAAGGGAATGGAAAAGATTGAGAGTGAAAAAAATCTGATTTCCAAGATCAAGCGATTACAACAAGAGGCTAAAGCAGCTTTTGCTGATGATACATTATTTATCGAAAAGTATATTGAAAATCCTCGTCATATCGAAGTACAAATTCTAGCTGATCAACATGGAAATATTATTCATTTGGGAGAAAGAGACTGCACAATTCAAAGGCGTTATCAGAAGTTAATTGAGGAGTCTCCATGTGCTATTTTAAATGATGAACAAAGAGATGAAATCTGTCAGAGTGCTGTGAACTTAGCCCGAGCAGTTCACTATGATTCAGTGGGAACTGTTGAGTTTATTTACGACCAAGATGCTCAGAAATATTATTTTATGGAGATGAATACTCGAATTCAGGTTGAGCATCCAGTCACGGAACAACGAACTGGGGTTGATCTTATTTCTCAGCAAATAGCAGTGGCAACTGGTCAGGAGTTATCACTAAGGCAAGAGGAGATTCGCTTTCAAGGACATGTGATTGAGTGTCGAATTAATGCTGAAGACCCTATCAGCGGAGTTCCATCGCCAGGAGTGATTAGCCATTACCACCGTCCAGCAGGACTAGGAGTTAGGGTTGATGATTTTATTTACACGGGCTACCGTGTTCCCCCCTATTATGATTCAATGATTTCCAAGGTGATTGTCAGCGCAGAGGATAGAAATAAGTCCATTGATAGAATGCTGAGAGCTTTGGATGAGACAATTATTGGAGGCATTAAGACTAATGTTGACCTTCATAAGCGGATACTACGCAACTCACGATTTAGAGAGCAAAATTACAATACTAACTTTCTTTCCACCCTTAAATAACACCCCTAAAAGAGCTATAATAGAAGCTAGTTTAATAAAATAGGGTAGTGATTTAATGAGTGAAAATCTTGGTGATTTAATTGCAGCTCAACAGTTTAAAGCAACTAAGAAGTATGCCCAGGAAAATCTTTCACACTTAAGTGGCGCTGAGCTCAAACAATTACTCGATTTTTGGCTTGATCTTGGCGAGATCAATGACGCTAAAATTTTTTATCAAAAATATTTAGAAGAAAGCCTAAAATATCGCCACTTTTTTGAACAAGAATCTTTAGTTCCTTTGTTGTCAAAATTAAATGTAAATCTGTCATTGCAGTTTGAGTTGCTGATCTTGTTGGAGGACTGGAATGCACTGATGGATTTGTATGAAAAGAATTATGATAACCTTTTTTTAAAAAAAAGAATGAGAACTGAGTGGGTTGAACCAATGATTCGACTCATGAAAAAATATAAAGATCTTTACACAGATTTTAGATTTCAAATATTTTGTTTGGAAATGGAATTACTAGAAGACATATTGCTGATGGATAAGACAGGCCTACAAGTCACCTTGGAAGGAAAAAAGGAGTTGCTGGCCAGATTGACGATAGCAGCTACAATGTATCCTTGGCTTTACTGTAGTATTTGTCTTTTATTAAATCGCATTTCTGCACAAACTCAGCTATTAGAGTTCCTTAAGGAAAAAAATATATTGCGGCAAATTAAAAATCGAATTCATAAGAATCGCATGCTTAATGACTTAGTTCAAACCTATTTACTGCAACCTCAGCAAGAAGAACAAAAGGGAATCAATGAGCAAAAAATCTATAAGGTTGATTATAGCTTTATTCGCTCCACTGAACCAAAAGAGTTATTAAACAGACAAGGAGCAGAATTAGATGAAAGTGACAAGGCCTTAGCGGCACTGTCATTTGCAGATGCTATGAAAGCACTCAACGGAGAGCTGCTTCTTAATTATCTAACCACCAGGTGGCAACTAGGGGCAGATGTGGAGGTCTTGAATTTCATCCAAAAAAATATCAATCAGTTTTCTGAAAAAGATTTAATTGGAATACTTTATCTTGAGGGTGAAATCTATGAGAGTATGGGACTAGAAAAAGAGGCCCAGAAAAATTATAAAAAGGTTTTCTTATTAGATGCCAACTATAAAAAA
>SKGZ01000298.1 GCA_007117175.1 Bacteriovoracales bacterium
AATACTACCAAGCTCTGCATGTATTCGAGCAGATCGCCTATGCCATTTCAAATTTTGAACACCAAGTCTTCAGTGATCAAGAGATCGAGGATATTATTAGTCGCCTTGACTGCTATCAAAAGCTGAAAACTAAGCACAAATGTCAGACTGAAGATCTTAATCAAGTCTACCAATCACTCAAAACTGAGATAGATCAAATTTTAAACTCAGAAAATAATCTTGAACAATTAACTTTAGAGTTTGAAAGTCTTTCAAACATTTGCTTTAAAAAGGCCAAAAAACTTTCTGAAAAACGAGCTATGGCTGCCTTGAAATTCTCAGAAGAGCTTAGTCTATTTGTTCAAAAGTTAAATATGAAAGGCGCAGACATAAAAGCAACGATGACCCAACAAAGAGAGCTCACTAGCACCGGGATTGATACTATTCAGCTAAATGCACAGACAAATCCGGGAGAAGGTTACTTTGATATTTCGCAAATAGCCTCAGGAGGAGAACTCTCTCGTATATTACTCGCTATCCGCTCAATTCTTTCTAGTCATGGTCAAATCTCTATTTTTCTCTTTGATGAAATTGATTCTGGTATGGGCGGAGAAACGGCCTTACTCATCGGCAAAAAATTAAAGGAGATCTCAACTCATTCACAAACACTCTCGATTACTCACCTCCCGCAAATAGCTATCCAAGCCGATCAAATTATTAAAATTGAAAAGAAAATCACCAGTGATCACACTGAACGAACTGAATCGAGGGCCATTGTTTTTGCCAATCAAAGACAAATTGCCAGTGAAGTTAAGCAGATGACTCCTCTATCTTAACCCAGCGATGACCACAGTCTTCAATCACTAGGAATTCTCGCTGCAGGGGAGGATACCCCACATTCAAGTAAACAAACCCATCACCATAAAACTCATCTTTGAGATGACTATGCCCCATAATAATATAATTTTCATCACCTCTTATTTGAGTAGCTATCTCCCTAAATCTTTGCAAATGCTCTGACTGATCAAAGTCATGACCTTGCTTGCGCCTGGCTGAATTATCTTTTAACTTAGACGCCACTTTTTGAATGAACTTATAAGGTACAATGTCTTCTACTAGTTTTTCGACTAATGCCGAGCGTATAACAGTCTGATAAGCACTGGCAATTCGATCCTCATCAAAGTACAAGTCTCCGTGTGTGATTAATACTTTATGATCAGCGACTCTTAATACTTTTTTATCTCGCACTCTTTCCAAGCAAGATAGATCAAATTCAAATACCCTTGAAGCTTTTTTAAGAATCTTACTGACATGAAAATCATGATTACCTTCCACGTAAAAAACTTTCTTCCCACGAGTGATATACTCTTTTAAACCTCTGAAAAAATATTCATAGTCCTGTAGGTATTCAGAACATGCTCCAACCATCACATCGACACTATCTCCAACTAAAACAAGTCCGTCACATGTTTCTAATTCATTATTTTTTAAAAAATTAAACCAGAGCTTCTTTGAGACCTGTTGTTGCGATAGGTGCATATCAGAGATTATAACTATTTTTTTCACCCAGAACTCTTTTCTAGTTTTATATGACTCAGAACATAGTTTTCTATTTGTTCCTTATCCTTAATATCTATTTTTTGAAATGAAAAGCATGCTTTATAACCTGCATACGCTAAATTATTGCCTCTATCTGGTTGAATATCAATTAAGTTCACAAGATAAATTGCCACCACATAGGTCTTATGTTCAATTTTAATTACAACATTTTCTATGACTTCACCTCTTTCAAACCCCTCTCTTTCTTGTGAATTCAATATAAAGCTAATTCCTCCGCTGGAAAGATCAAAGCATCTTTTATTAAACTTTTTAATCTTACCACCTACCTCATTGATTAGCTTGGTAAACTGAACAGTCACTTCATCTGCTTCGACTGTATAGCGCGCAGCCTGCCTTCTATCTTGGATTGCCACTACATCCGGAAATGCAAAAGTATGCTTTCCATCTCTATCAGTCATTTTATACTCTGAACGAAAAATGACATTTCCTTTTCCTAGAAAAAAACTTGCTACCCCCATTGGTCCAATAAACTTTTTAATTTCATTTTTAGGATCTGCACAATTGACAGATTGAACAACTATCTCTTGGGCCCTTTGCTTGACCATGGCAATCTTCACCGGATATAACTTCTTTATATCTTGCTCTATCATCCACAAATTGAGGATCTCTCCCTCTTCATGGGTTTTAAGCAAAATATTAATTATACTTTTTTGCTGGTAATTCTTTGCTAGCATTGTTCCTCTATTCAAAAAAAATCCCTCTACCCTAATTATAAGGACAGAGGGATTTTTAAACAAGGGAGGCTGGTGGGCCTAGAGAAAATTATCCAATCAAGCGAGCGGCACTCGCTGGAGTGGCATTTGCCTGTGCAAGAACTGACATCCCTGCATTGGCATTCACATTTATTGAAGCTAATTTGGCAGTTGACTCGGCAATATCCACATCTTCAATGATTGATCTAGCCGACTCTTGGTTCACAATGACGTTATCAAGGTTATTAACAGTAGTCTGTAAACGACTTTGCATTGCACCCATTTCTGCTCGATATTTACTAACTTTATCCATGGCATCATCTAGTGAAGCCAGAGAGTTTCTCGCGCCCTTTTTGCTCCCCACTTCAGTGGACCTAATCCCCAAACTCTTACTGGTTGCCACCGCTTCATTGGAGTTCCACTTAATGGTACTGTTCTCATCGCTATGTAAACCGACTTGAAAATCGAGTTCACCTTGCTTGTTTTCACCATTTAACAATTTAATGCCGTTAAATTCAGTAGTTTGAGAAATCCTCTCCACCTCGGATAATAATTGTTGGTATTCTTTATCAAGATAGCCTTTCTCCTTATCTCCCACAGTATCTGAGGAAGATTGGATGGCCAATTCTCTCATTCGAGTCAAAATACTTCCAGTTTCACTCAACGCACCCTCTGCTACTTGAATCATGGAAATTCCGTCTCCGGCGTTTCTTCTGGCCTGAGAGTAACCACGATTTTGTGCTTTTAAGTTGGTTGAAATGGCTAAACCAGCGGCATCATCTGCTGATTTATTAATTCGCTTTCCAGATGACAGCTTAGCGTACTCTTCTCGCTGCTCACTGGTTTTGGCCTTGAGATTTTTTTGTGCCTCAAGGGAGGCCACATTGGTGTTAATTCTTAAGCCCATAAAGTCTCCTTGTTTAGTAAACGGACCACATTCGCTACTTAACTGATCGGAGCACTCAGGCAAAAACTTTAGTTTTTTACTCAAGAATATTGGGAAATACTATAATTTCAATAGTTTAATTGATTAATTTGATGATTACTTAACAGTGCGGATTTGAGAGATGGTAGAAGTTGTAGAATAACCAGGGACATAGTGAATGGATTTGACTTCTCCCCCCCAGCTTTTGACCTCTGTCGATCCAACAATCTCTTGTTCAGACCAATCGCCACCCTTGACTAGAACCTGTGGTTTGATTTTCTTGATTAAATTAAGAGGTGTGGACTCAGAAAAGATTTCCACCCAATCCACCGATTGTAATTGATTTAAAATATAGCGGCGATCATCTTGATTGTTAATTGGTCTTTCTGGCCCTTTGAGCCCTCTTACACTGCTATCACTATTCACCCCGACAATCAAAAGATCACCTAACTTTTTTGCCTCTTCCAAGTAAGAAACATGTCCACGATGAAGGATATCAAAACACCCATTGGTAAAGACAATTTTCTTACCTTGATTGGCTGCTAAAAATTCTTCTAAATTATTCATTCACCGACTCAACTTTGAGGTTTAATAGCTTATTGTGTAGGTCATAATAAGGAATGAGTCCGCAAGAAAAATAACCGGCAATCAACAATAGAGATCTAAAGAAGCCAGTATACAGGCTAATAGCCTTGCCCGACTGTTTTTTGACCTCAAGTGAGAAAACCA
>SKGZ01000009.1 GCA_007117175.1 Bacteriovoracales bacterium
TGATTAAAATATAAATTAGTCAAAGCTGCCACTTGCGGCCGAAAACTCTGGGTTTGCTCTAATTGGAAGCTCGAAACCTCTAAAACCGCCACTTGAGCTTGTGGTTGCACTTGCATTAAAGAACTATAGGGTATGCCCCAATTCCCCCCAAGGAAAACCTTTTTTCCTGCCATCTCTAAGGCCTTGGCAATCATGGACACCGTGGTCGATTTGCCGTTTGAACCAGTGACTGCAATCACTGGAATATGATGAAAAAATGAATAGGCATACTCGATTTCACTGATTATTTTTTGCTGCTGCTGATAAACTTGCAAATCAGCTCTTCTGGGATCCACTCCTGGGGAAAGAATGATCCAGTCAAACTGCTGCTGACAATTCACAAAATCCTCTTCTAAAATCAACTGTGATAGATCAAAACTTTGGCGAAAGTCTGCTAATCCCTGCTCTTTACGATCTAATAAAAACAGGTTAGATTGAGGCTCATGCTGCATTGCCAATTTCAAAGCCGCTCGACCCGAGCGTCCCATCCCCCAAATTAAGATTTTACCATGATAGCGCGACAGCCCCATGCTCGATCCTTTTACCATGAAAAACTAAACTCCCTTACCTGTTATTTAAGGCCTTTTTCTAGCTTGTGGCAAACAGAAGTTCTCTATCACTGGCCAAATCGCTACTGTGAACCAATTGAAAACTGGGCGATGCAATTACGATCACTTAATTGGCAAGAAAAGGTCCACTATCTCAATCACTACCAATGTGATCGTCTGAGTGATGATTTTCAAAATCACCTGCAAAAAACACTGCAACTGATTGACCTTGATCAATTGAGCATGCAAGACGAAATTGCTTTAGACCATTATCGCCTAACCCCAAAGAAAAGACATGAGCGCAATCATATTTTAAATTTTTTGCAACAGCAACAAATTCAACCTTGTTACTTTTGGGACTTTGCGGGAGGCATGGGACATCTAAGTCGCGGTCTTTCCAAAGTGCTACAAACTGCTGGCCATTGCCTAGACGCAGATGAAAATTTAATCACCAGCGCCCATGATTTTGCCAATGAGCAGGTTGAATTTGAAGTCCAAAAGATTGAAGATTTTGATGCCACAAGGGCCAAGAATAATCACTTAATGGTGGGGCTACACTGCTGTGGTGAATTAACTCCTCAAATTCTGCAACATTTTGAAAGCTCTGAAGCCAGCTGGCTACTCTCAGTAGGGTGTTGTTACTTTAAAGACTCCAGCAACTACCCACTGGAGAATGAACACATCAGCTTTCATGCCAAGATGCTGGCGGCCAAAGGCTTTCGCCCGGTAAGTGTTCAGGATCTGCAAACTAGAGAGCAAGTCAAAACCTATCGCTATTACTTTGAGTTTTGGTACCGTGAGCAATTTCCTCATCACCCAGTGACTGTGCTGAAATCTTTTTTACCTCATTTTTATCAAGGCTCTTTTGATCAATACTTTAAGGAGTGTTGTCGCAGGCTCAATCTTCACCCTAAAGATCAACCTCTTTTATCTGAATTACAGCAGCGCTATGGAGATGAATTCAGTCGGTTAATCAGCCTTGGTTTACTGCGAGAGATCTTTTCACGCCCGCTTGAAATCTATCTCACCATACAACGAGCCTTAAAATTAAAAAGTGATTTTCAAATTTACCAAGTTTTTGATCGCCAGATCTCCCAAAGAAATTTGGCGATTTTCTCACAAAAGGATGGCGTACCTAACGATTCAAGCGATTGGAGTTGAACATATTCTTTTTAAGTTTTTTACCGATCTCGCGACTCTGCCATTGAATGACTGAGCTCTTGCCAGTTTGCACATTTTTCATTTCCATACTCTGACTGCGATAAGCTGTTTTGTCATTAAAAGTGAATTGTTTCCAATCACTCATCGTGGCGACTTTGATTAACTCTCCACGCTGATTAAAGTATTCTGACTTGATAGGGTTGAGATATTTTTTAGAATAAGTCACCACCATTTTGGAATAACCACTCTCTCCTTTAGGGATCTGTTGAATCACCCACTCATCATCAGTGTCACTTAATAATTTAGAATCATATTCAGAAAAGTCACGGCCAGCGATATCTTCATAAGTAAACTCAGATCCCATAAATGATCCGGACTGACCGCTGCCAGAAATTTTTTTAACTTTTTTCACCGCAGGCATATAAAGCCATTGATCAGGCAATTCACCTTTTTTATTCCAAGACAAAAACTTCGTTCCTTTCACATCCATTGGTTTTAAAAACTCAACTAATGTTTTTGCCCCTTGTTTTCCTGAACCCTCTAGCACGGAAACTTCTAATTGCCTTTCCACTGAATTACCTCGACCGTCATGTAAAATCATCATAACTTGCGATTGTTCAGAACCAAAATTATTATTGGCCACTCGCATCTTTTCAATAATGGCGTCCACTTTTTCATCGGCAAAACTAAACACTGACAAGACAAAGAAAAATAAAACTTTTAACATCATTTTTTAATCCCAGTAATAAGTTAATGTTGAATAGATCCCATCGGAGCGGTCAATCAGAGCTAAGCCAGCAAAGGCATTTTCATTCAAAACACCTCTTTCTGAACTCGCTCCAGTTTCCACTACCCTTAAGCCTAAATCCCACTTCATAGAATTCCAAACATTTTGTGAATAATTTACTAAATATAACCGATCACCGCGCCCGGATAAATCCATGGCCACACTGGTGGTGAACTCACTATTGGCAAAGTTATTAAAACTATGGCGATAGCCCAGCAGCACTGCATTTTGAAAAACTGAATATAAACGTAATAAATTTTTTGGAGCTCCAAAGAGGTATTGATATTCCAAAAGCCATACTCCCGATTGATCAAAGCTATAAGCTCTAGGAATGTCCGCACCAATACTTATCCCTTGATGATTCACTGGACTTTGGTTCCTGTATTCAAGATCTGGAAAAGCATTGAGATCAATCACCTCCGCTTGATGATTGTCATAATTTTTGCCATAGACCTCAGCATTGATGGTAAAACCTGGCATAGCATATTGAGCTGACATGGCCAGCATATCCATATAGTAATAATAGCGATTAAACTGCGCCTGAGCATCAATACCAATTAATGAAAAACTCTTATCAATCATGCGAAAATAGCCCAATTTCGCCTCTAATTTCCCGCCACTAAAATGATAAAGGGCGGCAAACTGATCCATTCTCCAAGGATTTTCTGTTGCCCCAGAGCTAGTGACCACTAAGTCCTTGTCAAAATTAATTCCCACCCCCATTCGTGAAGTGCTATCTGGCCAATAGGGAGCGGTAAAAAAAGGAAGATAGACTAACTCCAAGGCATTATTGTCTCCGCGAAATTTAAAACTCATGGCAGGCTCTCCCATCTTAGAAAAGCCTGAATACAAGGAATCAATCACTCGAGTATTAATCCAATTCATAGGTGAAAAGGCGTGCATGGCACCGAAGTTTAAAATCAATGCCCCTGCCTTAAAGGCAAACCAATCGTTTTCCCAGCCCACATAACTATCATCTAACAAAAACATATCTCGATTGGAATCAAAGGTGTCAAAACGATAGCGTGGGGCCAAACGAAACATAAAATGATCCCCAAAGTAACTCACTGTCACCTGAGGAATAAAAGATAAAATTTCATCATTGGTCTCTGCCACTTTATCATTATCAAAGATCATTGCTTCAGTGGTAAAGGCCAGATCCCAATCCAATTCATCCCAGATGGCCAGGGCACTGGTCGAAGAAAAAAAGAAGACAAGAATTGATAATTTGAGCAAACTCAACCCCTAAGAACAGATCACAATCTTTTCTTAAGGTTAATTGAGGAAGAGTCATCTCCAAAGAAGGCGCAAGTTTTTCCCTTCTCTTTCCAATGATTTTTATTCAATATCTGAGCAAGGAA
>SKGZ01000157.1 GCA_007117175.1 Bacteriovoracales bacterium
CTTTGGTAGTGGTGTTTTTTTCAGTAGAAAATAATTTAATATGAGCAAACAGCTGATGAGTAGTGTGATCACAATGGGAAGAGTGAGTATCATCCACTTTAAAAAAGAAATAGTGACTTGATCTGGAAAATAAAATTCATAAGATCTCATGAAGATAAGATTAGGAGGGGTACCAATAGGGGTCGCCATTCCTCCAATGGACCCAGAATAAGCAATAGCTAATAAAATTGCGATACTAAAATTTTGATGTTGTGCTTGAGTGAGTCGTTCTTCATAGTGCAGTAAAACAGCCATTGCTAGAGAAATCATCATTAAGACAGTTGCGGTGTTAGAAATCCACAGGGATAAAAAAGCAGTTGAGAGCATAAAGCCGGTCATAAGCCTTAAAGGCTGCGTCCCAAAAAATGAAATAATATGCAGGGCAATTCTTTTATGTAAATTGTATTGGGTTAAAGCTTCGGCCATAAAGAATCCACCGATAAAAATAAGTAGAGTGGAACTCATATAGGCGGGAGCAATTTCAGCGCTGCTCATGATATTACACAGTGGATAGAAGACGATGGGAATGAGTGCTGTGGCATAAAGAGGCAGGGTTTCACTCATCCACCATATGGCCATAGTCAAGGCAATCATGGCCATGGCGGTGATTGTAGAGATCCATTGCAGCTGGCTAGCTAAAACTGCTACCACTAAAAAACTACAACCGATCATTTTGAAAACTCTTTTCATGTTTGTTTATTGTAGAGTTTGCCAAAAATTATGGGCAATGCTTTTTTTGCCCCTTCTTTTTTTTAAAGATTTAAGTGTTTGAAATTATTGAATTCTAGCTGAAAATTTGAGTTCCGAGCTTAAAAAAATACTTTTGGCGCTAAACTGTTGACAGGAACAGTCCGATAAAGACTTTAGCAAGGAGAGTTTGTGATGAAAAAATTAATGATTTTACTACTGGCATTGAGTTTTTATAGTTGTGAAGAGGGAGAGGGATTAGAGACTTCGGGTCTTGGTAATTTAGAAGATGATTTAATTGTGAACGTTGATGATCTGGAACCTCACGCCATACAACAATTGACTCAGTTAACTGATCAAGAATTAGCAGAAAAAATTCGTCGCGCGGTAGAAAGTGGGATTGGAGTTGACTTGACTCGTGTCGGATCAGGAACTGGCACAGCAGTAGGTGGCGGTAGTCTTGTTCCCGATGATTCAGTAGGCAGTGCTGCAGGTCAAGGACGGGAATTTTTGAGATTCGTGCGATTGATCAGAGGAGCTGAATGTATAGATCGTACATTGATAATTCTAGAGACAGCAGAATATATACTAATTGAGTTAATTGAAAGGTATGATCAGATGATTGTTGAACTTCAGCACAGTGGTGGTAGCGATGAAGAAATTGAGAAGCTTGTCAAGGCGATTAAAGTAGCCAAGTTTTTACTTCAGCTCATCGATCAGAAATTTAGAAGTTGTTAAGTTTGAGTGATTAATAACCGATAAGCCGACAAGGGGAGGCATTATGCAAAAAACCTTGTCGGCTTTTTTATTTCTATCATTTCTTTTTTCTTGTTCTCATCAACCACCCAGTTCTGATCTGGCCCGAAGCTTGGCTTCTGTGACCGGTGAGCAAAGTTGTGGTTTAAGTGGTGACTTAGAACAAAGAATGCATGATTGTCGCTTACAAGAGGGAATTTCAAGTGATCAAGTGAGCTTGGTTTCTCGTCGTAAGGGAGTGGATGGGGGATTATTTGAAGTTTACTATCACCGGCCTAGTCAAACGGTATGGACAAGTTTTTTAACAGAACCATTTAATTACAAACAGGCAGAAAAAGCATGTTTAGGTGTGGTGGGGAGTCATCCTCATTTAAAAAAATTGAGTGCCAGTCAGTGGAGGCTGCCTTCTTCTGAGAGCTACCAATCGTTAAGTCGCACTGAACTTTCTGAGTTTTTACCAGACAATTCTTTAGATTTATGGCTAGCACGATCTGAAAGATATGGCTCATATAGACTCACTAAGGTGGATTCAAAATCTAACCCAAGAGAGCTCCGTCCTGTGAAATGTATGAGTGTTATTGAATAATAAATTGCACTAGAATTTCTAAGCTTAATTCAAAATCTTTACTGTCCACTTGTAGAGGTTGACTCTCGGCTTTGGCCATCATCATGGGTTCAAAGTGAGGCGAGGAGCTGGGGCGAGACTCTTGCATATTTTGCACTGAAATAATTTTCATCCCGGCAGCATCGGCTAGCCGCTGAGCTTTTTCTTTGGCATTCTCAAAGGCCTTCGCTAAGCATTCTTTTTTCTTTTCTTGTAACAAGGATAAAGAGGCGTAAGTTTGCAAATTGCCAATGCGGTTAAGCCTAAGTTTTTGCGCTTGTTCAATCACTTGACCAATGCGAGAAATTTCAGAGGTGCTTACTTCTAGCCCGATTTGGCACTTATAACCTTGAGAGACTCTTTTTCGATCCTCCCAGGTAAAATCTTCAAAAAGGTTGAATTGGGTGGTTTGCAATTGAGCCTCTTGTAAGTCCAAATCTCTAATAAGTTCACTGAGTTGATTGTAGAGAGCTTGTGCTTTTTCAGCGGCTATCTCGGATTGGGCATGGTTTTGTTCCACTGTGATGACAATCTTGGCGCGATCTTGAGCAAAAGAGTCAAGGCATTGCCCGGAAACTTCAATTAATTGTTTCTTTTCAGCAGGCTGGCAGGAAAATAGTAATATTGTGCAAAATAAATATTTTTTCATAAAAAGATCCTAACAGAAACACTCGGATTTAAAAAGGGTCTTTTTTTCCAGATGAAGAAAAGCTGATTGATTTATTTTATCCTATGGTTATGAAAAATGTGCAATTGCTATTGATTGTTTTAAGTTTGACCCTCACAGGATGCTTTTCCTCTGGAGATTTAGTGCAAATGCCAGGTGACATTCCAGGTGGAGATGATCTTAACCCTGACCCAGATCCCGAGGATCCAGTTGAGCCCAATCCTGAAGGCTACACCGACTTAGTTCCGGTTCATTGGAGTGAAGGTTATCGCACACCGGCAGGGGATTATGTACAAGATTATAGCTACGCTGGTTATCATTATGGGGCCAGAGATTGGTTTGCCAGTGGAGTTCGTTTTAATTTAGTTTCTTATGGAGCAGATGCTAGGGGGCGCAGAGATAGTTCTGCTGCTATTGTCAAGGCCTTAGAAGATGCCAAGGTCTTAGGCTCAAGAGTAATTTTATATTTCCCACCGGGAAACTATAAGATTGAAAGACCTATTCAAATAGATTTTTCTGGTGTGATTATTCAAGGAGCAGGAGCCGATAAAACCTTTTTGCACTTTGATCTACCCTCTCAGGATCAACAGACTGCTCTGCACTTTAAGGGAAATTTACAAAGACAAAAGGATTATCAAGTCAAAGGCAGTTTAGATGTTTTTGAAAAGAAGATTTCACTTGAGACAGTGGATGGTTTAAAGGTTGGAGATGATATTGAGATCACTCAAAGAATCAGTGAAGATTTTCTAAGGCGTCATGAAATGCAAGATTATTGGCGAGCCCACTTGGATCAAAGAGTTGTATTCTATCGCCGCAGTATTCAAAGTATTGATAGAAATTTGAATCAAATCACTATTGATGTTCCTATTCGCTATGAAATGAAAGACAGTGATGCTTTGAGGGTTCACCTTGTCAGAGGACTGATCAATGAGTGTGCAGTTCACGACTTGGCCTTAAGTGATGTTAAGTCAACCACTGATGCTTTAAGGCGCAATGGAGTCAGTCTGATGAGAGTGAGTCATGCCAAAGATTGTATGATTAAGGATGTCCACAGTTTTGCGCCGATTGATCGTCAGCAAGAGCAAGTGCAATCCAATGGAA
>SKGZ01000091.1 GCA_007117175.1 Bacteriovoracales bacterium
TAACACCTCTTTCACAGCAGAGTTGATCACTCCCATTGCCATGGAGAAAGGTCTTCGTTTTGCCATTCGTGAAGGTGGAAGAACCATCGGTGCGGGAACTGTTTCTGAGATTATTGAGTAAAAGAGGGATATATGAATCGTTTAAGAATTAAATTAAGAGCTTATGATTACGGAGTGTTAGATCAGTCTGTGCAAGAAATTGTGCTCACTGCGAAGAATACAGGGGCTAGAATTGCTGGGCCGATTCCACTTCCCACTGAAATCAATAAGTTTACTGTGCTGAGAGGACCTCACATTGACAAGAAGTCCCGTGAGCAGTTTGAGATGAGAACTCACAAGCGTTTAGTTGATATTATTGAGCCCACTCAGCAAACCGTTGATAGTTTGATGAAATTAGACTTATCAGCAGGTGTTGACGTAGAGATTAAATACTAGTATAAAGAGTGATCTTTACTAGAAAAAATATTTTGTTAAAAAGAATATTTTGTTAATAAAACTATAACCATGAATGCATCCCTTAGAAAAAGGGTGATGCTGTGGAGGAAAAATGTCCGAAGAAAAAAAGTCTCTGAACTTAAATACCTTTTATGGCCAAAAAGTTGGAATGACTCGTCTATTTGATCAAAATGGTCACGACGTTCCAGTCACTGTCATTAAACTTATTCCCAATGTGATCACCCGTGTGAAGACCAGTGAAAAAGATGGCTACCAAGCTTACCAATTAGGTTATTACACTAAGCGAGAGTCGCTTCTGACTAAACCGGTGAAGGGACAGTTGGCTAAGGCTAATATTAAAGAGAATGTGACTCGCTTCTACGAAGTGAAGGCTGATGAAGTGGATAACTCTGCAGTGGGAACTCACCTAACTTATGATGGTTTCGCTGATAGCTATGTAGATGTTTCATCTGTTTCCAAAGGAAAAGGTTTTCAAGGTGTGATGAAGCGCTACCACTTTAGTGGGGGACCCGCCTCTCACGGTTCACACTTTCACCGCCGCCCTGGGGCTATCGGGAACAGAGCAACTCCAGCTAGGGTTTTTGCTCAAAAGAAAATGCCTGGACATATGGGAGCCAAGAAAGTGACTACTCAGAATTTACGAGTGATTGAAGTGAATCCTGAGGAAGGATATATGCTGATCAAGGGGTCAGTACCCGGACATAAAAATTCATTTATTAAAGTATCCAGATCGGTTAAGAGGAGATGAGTATGTCATCAGTTGATTTATACAATAGCAAGCTAGAAAAAGTTGGCAGTGAAAAAGTAAACTTTGAGTTTAACCTTGAGCGAGTCAGTGTTCCAGTGGTTCACCAAGTGGTGAAAGCAACTCTTGCTGGTCGCCGTCAGGGGACAGCCTGCACCAAAACGAAAGGTTTAGTTTCCGGTGGTGGTGCCAAGCCCTTTAAGCAAAAGGGAACAGGTCGCGCCCGTCAAGGCTCGAATCGTTCTCCTCTTTTAAGAGGTGGGGGAACTGTTTTTGGTCCGACTCCTAGAGATTATACTCAGAAAGTGAACAAGAAAGTAATGAATAGAGCGATTGAATCTGTTTTGATTGATAAGTTTAATGAAGGCAAACTTTTTGTGGTAGATAAACTGGAGTCTGATGGCAAGACTAAAACGATGTTTGAGAATTTGAAAAAAGCAGGCTTAGACTCTTCGTTAATTGTAGCCAAAGAAAAAGATAATAAAGCAATTCTTGCTTCTCGCAATCTTAAGAGAGCCAGAGGTTTAGCAGTTGAGGGCTTTAGTGTCTATGAAGCACTGAAGTATCAAAACCTGATTATTGAAAAAGATGCACTCAATGCTTTAACTGAAAGATTAGTGCAAAAGGCTGGTGAGTAATGAAAAGAATATCAGATGTCATTGTCAAACCATTGTTAACTGAAAAAACTTCTGAGTTAACTGATCATATGAGTCGTTATTGCTTTTTGGTGAATCCAAAGACTTCAAAGTATGATGTGAAAAATGCAGTTGAAAATTACTTTAATGTTAAAGTTTTAAAGGTCACCACTGCAACCTTGCCTGGGAAAGTAAAAAGATCAGGCCGTGCATTTAAAAAGACCAGTTCAAAAAAGAAAGCCTATGTGCAAATTGATCAAGGTCAAAAAATAGAATTATTTAAAGGAATATAAGAGGATTATCATGGCGATTAAAAAGTTTAAACCAACATCACCAGCATTGAGAAAGATGTCTTTGTTGAGTTCCAAGGATCTTTCAAATGTTGAGCCCTATAAACCACTTCTTGCTCCTAAAAAGAAGCATGCTGGACGCAATAGTAATGGCCGCATCACCTGTCGTCATAAAGGTGGTGGTGTTAAGCAAAAATACAGAATGATCGACTTTAAAAGAGACAAGTTCGAAGTTCCCGCTAAAGTGGCAACTATTGAGTACGATCCCAATAGAACATGTAATATTGCCCTTCTTCATTACAGAGATGGGGAAAAACGCTATATTCTAGCCCCTCTTGGTCTGAAAGTCGGCGATGTGGTGGTTTCCTCTGATAATGCTGATATTAAAGCTGGAAATAGCAAGCAGCTCAAAGATATTCCCGTGGGGACTTTGGTTCACAATGTTGAGCTTTATCCCAAGTCAGGTGGGCAATTAGCTCGATCTGCTGGAGCCTATGTGCAGTTAATGGCCAAAGAAGGAAATGAGGCACTTCTTCGTATGCCTTCTGGAGAGCTTCGAAAAGTTAAAGATATTTGCCGCGCATCTATTGGGCAAATTGGTAATTTAGAATACGAACAAGTCAATCGCGGTAAAGCTGGTAAGACTCGTCATATGGGAATACGTCCAACGGTAAGAGGTGTTGTGATGAACCCAGTGGATCACCCACACGGTGGGGGAGAGGGAAGAACCTCTGGAGGTCGCCACCCAGTGACACCATGGGGACAGCCAACTCGCGGTTATAAAACAAGAAAAAATAAGCGTACCAACAAGTTTATTGTGAAACGCAGAAAATAAGAATTTGGAGTAAAAATGGCACGATCAATTAAGAAAGGTCCTTTTGTCGATTACAGCTTGATTAAAAAAGTGAACCAAGCTGCAGCAGAAGGTGATAAAAAAGGAAACAAAGTGATCAAAACATGGTCTCGTCGTTCAACCATCTTACCAGAGATGATTGGGATGACTTTTGCAGTTCACAATGGAAAGAAATTTATTCCAGTTTTTGTTTCAGATAATATGGTTGGACATAAATTGGGAGAGTTTGCATTGACTCGAACTTTTAATGGCCACTCAGGAGATAAGAAAAAGTAAGAAGAGTTGATTTAAACTCAAGAGAGGATAATTATGGCAATAACAGTAAAAAATCGCGGTGTAGGAGTTTCAGCTAGAAAAGTCAGACAAGTGGCGGACCTAGTTCGGAATAAAACAGTAGAAGAAGCACTTTCAATCTTACGCTACTGTCCTAAAAGAGAAATCTCATTGGTCATGAGTAAGTTAATCAACTCCGGCTTGGCCATTGCTGATAATAGCGAAAAATACGATCTTGATAACTTGGTTGTGGGAACTATCATGATTGATGAAGGTCCAACATTGAAAAGAATTATGCCAAGAGCCCAAGGGCGGGCATTTAGAATTCGCAAGCGTTCTAGCCATATAACAGTGACATTAAAAGAAGCATAAAAAGGAAGCATTAGCATGGGTCAGAAAGTACATCCAAACGGTTTTAGATTAGGTTACATTAAGGGTTGGCACTCTAATTGGTATGTCAAAGATAATTACGCCAAGGTTCTTACTCAAGATCTTCGTATTCGTCGCTATATCGACAAAGAATTAGCGGATGCTGGAATTTCTAAAACTGAAATATCAAGAACCTCTGACCAAGTGAAAATTACTGTCTA
>SKGZ01000147.1 GCA_007117175.1 Bacteriovoracales bacterium
AGGAGAAATCATGAAAGACAAATATCAAGACAAACAAGAAGGGAGAAACGATGGATAACTTAACTATAATTGCTGTGGCATCAATCTGTACAGCAGGTATTAGTACAAGCTTTGGAGCAATCGGGCCGGCTTTTGCTGAAGGAAAAGCTGTCGCTACGGCGCTTTCCTCTCTGGCCCAACAGCCTGATACTTCAGCGACTATTACTAGGACTTTGTTCGTTGGACTGGCTATGATTGAATCCACGGCCATATACTGCCTCGTTGTTTCGATGATACTGATTTTCGCTAATCCGTTTTGGAATCATTTTGTTTCTCAAGCTGCCGGGAACTAGAATTATGTTAATTGATTGGTTTACTATTATAGCTCAACTTATTAACTTCCTTATTTTAGTTTGGCTGTTGAAGCGTTTTCTCTATAAACCAATTCTCCATGCTATTAATGAGAGAGAGGCTCAAATTGCTGGCAAAATTTCAAATGCTAAAGCAATTGAATTAAATGCTAAAAAAGAAAGTGATGAACTCCAAGTTAAAATAAAGGAAATTGATGAACAACGGGTCACGCTCTTAGCTAAAGCAGCGACTGAAGCCGAAACCGAACGCGAGAGATTACTTGAAGAGGCAAAAAAAGAAATTGCGATTTTTACAGAAAAAAGACGTAAGGATTTCAAGCGAGTAGAAAAGGATATTAATAAAAGAATTATTCAACAAATGCTAAATGAAGTATTTGCGATCACTCGCAAAGTACTTCTCGATCTCGCTGGAACAAAATTAGAATCTCAGATATTCGATGCTTTTATTCAGCGATTGAGTGAATTAGATGAAGATAAGAATAATTTTATAAAGTCATTACCTTCTTCTTCTTCTTCTTCTTCTTCTTCTTCTTCATCATCTTTAGACCAAGGAGTTATTCGCAGTACTACCGAGCTTACATTAAAACAACGTAAGGCAATTGAGGACGCAATTAGCGAAAATTTTAATATAAAAAGTGAACTTCAGTTTGAGATTGTTCCGGATATTTTTAGCGGAGTAGAATTTATTATGAATGGGCAAAAGCTAGCGTGGAGCATCGAAGACTATTTAGCTACTCTGGAGACAAAAGTTCACGATTTTTTGAATCCTGAAAAGTTGGCACCATGAAAAAATCGGCTGAAACTCTTGATGAAGTTATAGAACATGCATTTTCTGATTTAGGCGAAGTACTTGAATCATACTCACCTCAATTGAAGTTTCAGGAAGTAGGTTATATCGCAAGCATCACAACAGGTATTGCAAAGGTTACGGGTTTACCCGGAGTTGGTTTTGATGAATTAGTGATCTTTCCACGTAATGTTCTTGGTATTGCCTTTAATGTTGACTCTGATCAGATTGGCATTGTTTTATTGGAAGATCATTCACAGCTTCAAGCTGGAGATGAGGTCCACAGGACAGGTAGAGTTATGGACTTACCTGTGGGAGATAAATTACTTGGTCGAGTTATCGATCCTCTTGGCCGAGCGTTGGATGAAAAAGGTCCTGTCATTTCAACTGATCGTTTGCCAATCGAACGACCCGCAACACCTATTATGAACCGTGCACCAGTTACGGTGCCTATTCAAACTAGAATTAAGGTTATCGATGCTCTCGTTCCAATTGGTCGTGGTCAGCGCGAGTTAATTCTTGGCGATCGTCAAACTGGAAAAACAACCATTGCAATCGATACAATTCTCAATCAAGCTGACGCTGATGTTTTGTGTGTATATTGTGCTATTGGCCAGCGATCATCGGCGGTCGCAAAGGCCGTGGCTATTTTAGAGGAAAAAGGTGCAATGGCCTACACTGTGGTTATTGTAACCGAAGGGAATGATCCACCTGGTTTAACTTTTATAGCACCTTATGCTGCGACTAGTATTGCTGAATTTTTTATGGAAGCAGGCAGAGATGTCTTGATCATTTATGATGACCTCACTCATCACGCAAGGGCCTACCGTGAGATTTCACTTTTGCTACGTCGTCCTCCAGGGCGAGAGGCATTCCCTGGCGATATCTTTTATATTCATTCGCGACTACTCGAACGCGCTACGCACTTGAACCAAGATCATGGTGGAGGCTCTTTAACAGCATTGCCCATTATTGAAACCGAAGCACAAAATATTTCCGCCTATATTCCTACGAACTTAATTTCAATAACAGATGGTCAAATTTATCTTTCCCCTTCTCTTTTCGAACTAGGCGTACTGCCGGCCATTGATGTTGGAAGATCAGTTTCAAGAGTCGGTGGCAAGGCCCAACGAGATGTTTATCGTGCAGTAACAGTGAACTTAAAACTTTCCTATGCTCAATTTGAAGAACTAGAAACGTTTGCGCAATTTGGTGCACGGATGGATGAGGACACTCGTAAGATCATTGAGCACGGAAAGCGAATCCGTGCCTGTTTCAAACAGCCTGAATTTTCTCCAGTATCTGTACAAGAACAAATTATTGTATTGGTGGTTTTGTCTGCTGGTCTATTTGATACCATTCCATTGGAACAAGTATCATTGGCCGAAATTGCACTACAGAAGTCGGTGAAACACTTATCGACTGAAATACTTAAGCAGATTGATAATGGAAAAGTACTAAACGACAAGCATCGTGAAAATATTATTGAAACAGCTCGAAAGGTTTTAAATACTTTCCAATCTGTAAAGAAGGCAAAATCATGAGTCAAACAATTGCCAGCTTGCACAGAAAAATAAAAGTGGCCGGTGATCTCCAAAAAGTCGTACGAACAATGAAGGCCATGGCAGCTTCATCTATAGGTCAATATGAAAAGTCGATGCACTCCTCATCTGAGTATTACCGTACTGTTGAACTGGGACTCGGAGTATGCCTGCATAAAATTTCGGGCGAATCTACATCGCCTATACCTTCGATATCAGAGCGAAAAAGAAGCCCAGAAAAAATTGGTATGGTCGTCTTTGGTTCCGATCAAGGTTTAGTTGGACAATTTAACAATGTCGTAGCAGTGCATGCAGTTAATACTCTTAAAGAACTACCTGGAAAACATCGTGTATGGGCGATCGGAGAGCGTGTACAAAATCACTTAGAAGATATGGGCTTAAGTTTAGAGGGAACATTTCCCTTACCAAAGTCTGTAAAGGCGATTACTCCTCTCGTTGGTGAAATTCTTATTGAAAGCAATGCAGAGAGCTGACAAAAACATTGAAGAACTACTGGTGAATTTAAGAGGAACATTTCATCGTTTGCGTCAGGGAAATATAGACGAAGAATTATTCGATGTTGTTTCAGGGTTTGAAGCATTATTAAAGGACGTCCGAAATGGTTAGAGAAAAGAAAAGAGAAAACAATTTCCCTAAAATGCCACCTAATATTAAGTTCGAAGAACCAATTCGAGATGAAATATTTAGTCCAGAAAGATTGGAGCAATATGCCCTTTACTTATCTTCGGAGCTTTCAATTTCTGCAACAAAAAAACGAGGTAAATCGCTTCTACCTCGTCTAGAAGAAAACTATCAATATTTAATTCACACCTATAATAAACTCACAAACTCAATCCAAAAAGGTTTTACAATCTCTCCGGCAGGCGAGTGGTTTGTTGATAATTTTCATACTATGGAAGAACAGGTGAGAGAAGTCCGTGAAGATTTACCTGAAGCCTACTATCGTGAACTTCCTAAGGTATTAAAAGGTGATTTGACCAATAGTCCACAAGTTTATGCTATTGCTCTTGCCCTGATTGCTCACCAAGATAGTCATATTGATATTGAAACAGTGAAAAGGTTTCTTCATCAATACCAAACTGTTAGACCTCTTTTGATTGGAGAAATTTGGGCCATTGCTATTGCACTTCGGCTTGTGCTTATCGAAAACCTTAGAAGACTTGGAAATCAGATTATTCATTTTCAAGAGATTCAAGAATGGTCTGATGCTTGTGCTGATCAAATACTCTCTACCGTTAAAATATCTAAAAATAAGATTCAAGAATTTAAAGATGAGCTAACTGTAGAATTGGATAAATTTGACACTTCAGACTGCTTTATCATTGTACAGCTATCTAAGCGTTTACGAGATCAAACATCTGAAGTCTTTCCCATATCTGAGTTCCTGGAACAATATTTGGCCAGACAAAAGCTAAGTTTTGAAAATGTGCTTCACGCTGAATATCAGAGACAGGCAGCTTCGCAAGTGACAGTAAGTAATATTGTTGGAAGCATGCGTTTATTATCAAATATAGACTGGCACGATTTCTTTGAGAAAGTAAATCTGGTGGACCCTATATTGGAAAAAGACCCTGTTCAATCATATTCGATGATGGATTTTAAGAGCCGCGATCGATATCGTCATGTGATTGAACGAATGCAAAAGCAAACTGGTGTAAGTGAAGTAGAAATAGCTAAGAATGTGTTGGAACTTTCAAGGGAGGCCCATCATTTAAAATCAGAAGACCCACGTAAGTACCATGTGGGCTATTATCTTATAGAGCATGGTCTCAGAGATTTGGAGAAAAAGATTGGTTATCACGTTTCTTTAAAAGAAAAATTTAAACGTAAAATACTCGATCATCCGAGTGAGTTTTACTTTTCAATCTTATTCATACTGTCATTGTTAGTTTTGCTGCCCATTTTGTTCTACTCATACTGGTTAAACGCTTCGTTGTGGAGTTTAGTTCTGATTGCCATAGTGACATTGATCCCGATAAGCGATAGTTGCTTAAATCTATTGAATCTTTTCGTCTCACGCCTAATACAACCAAGGGTTTTACCTAAAATCGATTTGAATAAAGATATTCCAAACCTTGAAAATGCTTTTGTCATTGTACCTACAATTTTAGCAGATATTGATGCAGCATCAAGGGTATTGGATGGACTAGAAGTTCGCTATTTATCAAATCAGGAGAATAATCTCTTTTTCGCTTTATTGAGTGATTTTACTGACGCTAATTCGGAATCAATGGAAAAGGATAACGAATTACTTGATTTCCTCATAAGTGGTGTTGATGAACTTAATCAAAAGTATGCCAATCATCAAAAAAAGTTTTTTCTTTTTCATCGCAAACGTTTATGGAATTGCTCGGAAAATAAATGGATGGGACATGAGAGAAAACGTGGGAAAATTCATGAGTTTAACCGTTTTATCCGTGGCTCAAAGGATACAACTTTTATTATAGCTCCACCGTTTGACGAACTATTTTCTAAAGTAAAGTATGTCATAACTTTGGATTCTGATACTCAATTGCCTAGAGGGGCGGCAAAGAAGCTTTTGGGAACAATTCTTCATCCTTTGAATCGGCCACAGTTCGATTCTCAAACAGGTCGAGTTATTCGGGGGTATGGAATATTACAACCTCGAATCAGTATTACGCCCGAAAGTTCGGAGCGCTCTTTGTTTGCGAAAATATTCTCGGGACATACAGGTATTGACCCCTATACAACAGCTGTATCAGACGTTTATCAGGATTTATTTGGTGAAGGTATATACACGGGAAAGGGGTTGTATGTAGTCGATTGTTTTGAGAAAGCTTTATGCAAAAGGGCTCCTGAAAACGCATTACTCAGTCATGATTTATTTGAAGGGCTCTTTGCAAGAACAGCGTTAGTTACAGAGATCGAATTTTTGGATGACTATCCTTCGCAATATGAAGCCTTTGCCAAAAGACAGCATCGGTGGACACGTGGAGATTGGCAAATTTTATCTTGGTTACTTCCTCATATCTCAGATGCCAGCGGTGAAAAAGTACGCAATTCTCTTCCCTTTATATCAAGGTGGAAAATATTTGATAATTTAAGGCGAAGTTTAGTTTCAATCACGATGCTTTTATGGTTGATCTTAGGCTGGACGATATTGCCCGGACCTGCGGGAACTTGGTCCCTGATTGCATTAGCTGTTCTAGCTTTTCCATTTTATGCCCATACGACAAGCAACCTTTTGAAGAATCCCCGAGGAATCTCATGGATCAGTCACCTTTGGGATATTTGGATAGATTTTAAAACAAATAGCACACAACTTATTTTATCAATCATTTGTATTCCTCATCAGGCCTATTTACATAGTGATGCCATTGTAAAAACCCTTTATCGGGTTTATTTTTCCAATAGAAATCTTTTAAATTTGCAAACAGCCGCAGATGTTGAATCTAGATTAAAATTACAAGGAGGATCTTCAACACAACTTTTCTTAGTCCCTATCCTTGGTTCATTTGCACTTTATACTTTTCTATTCCATTTCTATCCAAAATCGCTCATCTTTGCCGCCCCTTTTCTTTTAATTTGGAGCTTGTTTCCCATTATTGTAAAAAATTTAAGTAGGATAAGATTAAAACAAAAAATTCTTCTTCAATCATTTGAAATTAGCCAACTCCGCATTATCTCCAGAAAAACGTGGAATTTTTTTGAGACCTTTGTAACTGAGGGGGAAAACTGGTTAGCTCCCGATAATTTTCAAGAAGATCCTAAGCCTTTGATTGCCCATCGTACTTCTCCCACAAATATGGGATTACTTTTACTTTCTACCTGTTCTGCCAATAACCTTGGTTTTATTGGATCATTTGATATGCTAGAAGGAATCCGGCGAACATTGAATACAATGTTGAAATTAGAACGTTGTTTTGGACATTTTTATAATTGGTATGACACTCAAACACTTGAGCCACTTCACCCAAAGTATATTTCAACTGTTGATAGTGGTAACTTGGCCGGGCACCTTATAGCGGTAAAACAAAGCTGTTTATCAATAATAAATCGACCAATAATATCCTCTCAATGTCTGATAGGTATTAGTGATACTCTCACAATTGTCGAAGAAAAGATAAACAAGCTGGACTCTGACTTTCTAGTATTAAACGATAGCACAATTGATACTTTGACAGTCAAAATTCGGAAATGTTTAAAATCCTGTGTAATTGATAATGGGTCATCATTATTTGAATATCAACTCAGATTAAAGAAGATTAAAGCATGTATTGAATCTTTGAATCAAATAGTTGATTCACTCAGATTTAAGCATGGCGAAGTTCATTACCAGGCTATTACAGATTGGATAGAGAAATCACTTCACATGAGTGAAGCATATATCAATCAAGTAGATAGTTTTTTACCTAACTTAAATAGTGAAGTTCTAAGCGACATCTCTCTTTTATTAGAGCAACAAGATTCGCATTTATTTTCAAAGTGGCAACGTTTGGTAGGGAACTTGGGATCGATTAAGGGCCTCAAAGAGCATCAGAGTTTATGCAAAAATATGTTGGAACTTATAACAGATGCACTCTCTCTTGGGTTATCAGAGAATATATTAGTGCAGGCTCAAGATGCTTTTATTCGCACTTATGGACTATGTAATCAATTAAGTCATTGTGCTTTGGAATTGTCAGAAATTTGTGACGAACTTGTGGCAAAAATGGATTTTAAGATATTGTTTAATAATCAGAGGAAATTATTCTCAATTGGTTATATAGTCGAACACGGCGAGCTTGATAATTCTTTTTATGATCTCCTCGCTTCTGAGTCACGACTGGCCAGTTTTGTTGCAATTGCTAAAGGGGATGTTTCTCAAAGCCATTGGTTTCATTTAGGACGTCAAATGACTTCTGTATACAATCAAAGAGTGTTAATTTCCTGGTCGGCATCAATGTTTGAGTACCTCATGCCTTTGCTGGTCATGAGAAACTACCCCAATACATTACTAAATGAATCACAAGTTTCAGTTATTAAGCAACAGGTTTTTTATAGCAAAATACGTAATGTTCCTTGGGGTATTTCAGAGTCGGCCTATAATGCAAGAGATTTGCAAATGAATTATCAATATGGTCCTTTCGGAATACCGGGGATAGGTCTAAAAAGGGGACTTAGCAATGATATCGTAATATCGCCTTACTCCACGGCATTGGCCGCAATGGTTTCAACAGAAGATGTATTCAGTAATTTAAAACGATTAATTGATGAAAAGTTACTAACTGATTTTGGATTTTATGATTCAATAGACTATACAAAGGGACGAACGAAGCCAGGAAAAAATCATGCCACGATAAGAAACTTCATGGTTCATCATCAAGGGATGACTCTTACGGCGCTAGATAATGTCCTAAATGATAATGTGTTACAGAACCGCTTCCATGACGACTTGATGGTGCGCTCTTGTGAACTACTCTTGCAAGAAAGAACTCCAAAAAAGGTTAATATAACTCACCCAAGATCTGAAGAAACATTAATTGTGAAATCTGCAGTTTTTGATAATCATCCTAATTTACGGCTTATAAAGTCGGTGAACACTTCACTGCCTACGACCCAAGTGCTTTCTAATGGTGGATACACAGTAATGTTAACTGCGGCTGGTACGGGCTTTTCTAAATGTAAAAATATATTCCTTTCAAGATGGAAAGAAGATCCTATCAGAGAAGGTGATGGAAGTTATATCTTTATTGAAGATACGAGATCCAATTTAAGTTGGTCTGCTAGTTTTGCACCGATGAATAATGAGGCAGGTGCTTACAATACAAGTTTTTCTGAGCACAAAGCTGATTTTTGGTGTCGTAAAAATGAGATTACATCTCATACAGAGGTCATCGTATCATCTGAGGACGATGTTGAAATGAGGAGAATGACATTAATAAATCACTCAGATGTTGAACGGGTGTTAAATATCACTAGCTATCTTGAACCGGTCCTAACAACTCATCAAGCGGATATTGCTCACCCTGCTTTTAGCAATCTATTTATTGAAACAGAATATATTTCATCAAGAAATGCTTTGCTAGCTCATAGGAGAAAACGAAGCACGAAAGATGATGAAATATGGGGGATTCATATGGTGACGTTTGGAGCTGATAATACACAAGCGGTTCAATATGAAACAAATAGAAATAATTTCATTGGACGTGCAAATGATATTTCTTTACCCAACGCAATTAAGAAGGGAGTTTCATTATCAAATAAAATTGGTGCAGTTTTAGATCCAATTTTATCATTGAGAAAGCAAATTACATTAGCTCCTCATGCGACGGTACGCCTGTGTTTTGTATCTGGTGTAACTCACTCTCATAAAGAAGCTCTAAGACTCATAGATCGCTACCATTATCAAAGTATGTTTAATCGAGAAGATGAAATGGGATGGACTCAAAGTCAGGCTGAACTTAGACATCTAAATATTAGTTTTGACGAAGCAAAGTCCTTTCAAGAACTAGGCAATAGTTTACTGTATCCTTGTGGGCCAATGAGATCGGTACTGACCAAACAAGATGAAAGTTTAAAATCACAATCGGCACTCTGGGCCTATGGTATAAGCGGAGATAACCCCATCCTTTTAGTCGTTATTAAAAATAAACATGAGATCGATCTTATTCGGCAACTTTTACATGCTCATGAATATTTTAGATATAAAGGTATTCAATTCGACTTGGTGATTTTGAATGCAGAGGCCAGCTCTTACCGGCTAGAACTTCAGGATGAACTTTTGCATCAGGTGAGATTGGCAGGCCAACAAGAATTAGTGAATGAAGATGGTGGCATCTTTTTACTAAAAAAAGAAGAAATCCCTTTAGAGGATCTTTCATTATTGCGAATAATTGCAAGGGTTTTTGTCAATGCTGAAAATGGAATTTTAAAGGAGCAAGTAAAACGCTTAAAATTGAGTGGACATATTTTAAAAGACAATTCATCTCGTGATAGATTCTCAAAGGTGGGGCGTAAAACTATTCCTTTAACTATTCCAAAAAGACAGTTTGAAAATGGTTTTGGTGGGTTTTCAGAAGATGGAAAAGAGTATGTAATTTTACTCGAATCAAAAAATTCAACACCTGCCCCTTGGTGCAATGTGATTGCTAATGAAAAAGAATTTGGTTTTTTGGTTTCTGAACAGGGAAGCTCCTACACATGGTCTATAAATAGTCGAGAAAACCGGATTACGCCATGGAGTAATGATTCTGTAACTGACCCTTCGGGAGAAAGTATCTATCTTGCAGATTTGGATTCAGGGGAAAAATGGTCTACTACACCAGGGCCCATGAAAGGTCCCAATCCTTATAAAATTTCTCACGGCCAAGGTTACACACATTTTGAGAATAATAACTACGAAATTAAGCAAAAATTATCTATGTTTTGTTCCATGGACAAAGAGGTAAAAATAAATCAATTGATATTAAAAAATGAAAGTTCTCATTCGCGCAAGCTTTCTCTCGTTTACTATGTCGAATTGGTACTTGGGTCTGAGCGTAGCAAATCAGCTCACCACATAATTACAGAAAAAGGAAAAGTTCAAAATCTATTTATTGCCCGTAATCCTTATCATGAGGATTTTGGCAAACGACTTACTTATATAGCTTCAAGTGAACTTGTTTCATCCTTTAGCTGTGATAGAAAAAGTTTTTTAGGTCCACAAGGAAATTGCAAAGATCCAGCAGGTCTAAATCATAAGAAATTAGACAATCAAAGTGGGGCAGGCCTTGATCCATGTATCGCTCTTCAGGTTATTGTTGAATTAGCACCATATGAAAAAAAGGAGATAAATTTTCTTTTAGGACAAGCTGCATCTGAAAGAGAAATTTATCCAATTGTTAAGGACATTTTTCTTAAGGACAGGATCGAACATGAGTTTAATCAAGTTAAAGAGTATTGGGATCAGATCTTAAATGTAATACAGATTAAAACCTCTTTACCAGAGTTTGATATTCTCATAAACCGTTGGTTATTGTACCAAAATCTGTCTTGTCGAATTTGGGCAAGAACTGCCTTTTATCAATCAGGGGGGGCGATTGGATTCAGAGATCAGTTGCAAGATGTAACGGCGTTACTTCACTGCGCGCCTCAAATAGCACGAAAACAAATTTTGTTAGCAGCTGCTTGCCAATTCAAAGAAGGTGATGTTTTGCATTGGTGGCATCCACCCTCAAATAAAGGGGTTCGTACACGTTTTTCAGATGATCTTTTGTGGCTTCCTTACGTCGTTGCCACCTATGTAAAAGTAGTGGGAGATCAATTGATTATAGACGAAGTTATTCCTTTTGTTGAAGGCCCAGATATACCTCCTGAGCAAGAGGATTTATATTGCCGGCCACAGGTTAGTGAAGTTTCTGGATCACTTTATGATCACTGCGTGAAAGCAATAGATCGGAGCCTCGAGCTTGGCGTACATGGTCTGCCTTTAATGGGAGGTGGAGATTGGAATGATGGAATGAATCAGGTTGGAATTGAGGGAAAAGGTGAAAGTGTATGGATGGGCTGGTTTTTAATTACGACCTTAAATGATTTTATGAAGTTTTGTGAACAAAAAAATGATACTCAAAGAATTGCTGTGTATAAGACTCATATTAAAAATCTGAGTAAAGCTCTTGAGAGCGTTGGTTGGGATGGGAAGTGGTACAAAAGAGCATTTTTTGACGATGGAACTCCATTGGGTTCGATAGAAAATGATGAATGTACAATCGATTCGCTTACCCAGTCCTGGGCCGCAATTTCAAAAGTTGCAACCCCTGAACATCTCGATGTGGCAATGGCGTCTCTTAGTGAGTATCTAGTTAAAGAAGAAGATCAATTGGTCCTTTTATTTACGCCGCCTTTTGATAAAAGCAAATTGAATCCTGGTTATATCAAAGGTTATCTTCCTGGAGTTAGAGAAAATGGAGGCCAATATACTCATGCCGCAATATGGGCCGCAATAGCCTTTGCTACAAAAAAGAATGGAGAGGAAGCATTTAAATTATTATCAATGATAAACCCAATAAACCATTCTAAAACAATTCATGATGCTCTAACTTATGGCATAGAACCGTATGTAATTTCTGCCGATGTCTACTCCAATCCTGCTTTACTAGGGCGCGGAGGTTGGAGTTGGTATACCGGTTCCGCAGGATGGTACTATCGAGCATTGACAGAATCCATTTTCGGAATTTACCGAGAGGGGAACAATCTTCGAATAGATCCTTGCCTTGCAGAAATATTATCTGAATATCAAATCAATTACAAATTTGGTCTAAGCGATTACATAATTCAAGTTAAGCGCTGTTCTGATAAGCAAGGAAAAAAGCCAAGCATTACCCTGGATGGGAAAAATATAGCTACAACAAATATTCCTTTAAGAGATGACGGAAAGATTCATCATATTGATGTTTCATTATGTGATTTATGAAAAATTAGAGATTAGGAGTTTAAATGAGTCATCACAAAAAATATAATTTAATTAATATAGCCGAGAGGGCCATGAGTTTCCATGGGCTAGAGTCATTCTTTACTGATGAAGTGCTGGATCAGCTTAGTAGTATTACATGTACTGCAAGTGAAACTTCAGATCAAATAAAAGATCTTAGACATCTCATGTGGTGCTCAATTGATAACGATGACTCTATGGATCTCGATCAAATAACATACACTGAACATACAGAAACCGGTAACTTTAAAGTATTTGTTGCAGTTGCTGATGTTGATGCTCTTGTAAAAAAAGATACTCCAATTGATCAGCATGCTAAGTTAAACACAACATCAATCTATACTGGTGTAAAATTATTTCCCATGCTACCCGAAAAACTATCAACCGATTTAACCTCTCTTTCTGCAGCCGAGGATCGCCTAGCAATGGTTATTGAAATGGATATCAGTCAAAAAGGTGAAGTTATTGAGTCAGATGTATACCGTGCAAAAGTAAGAAATCAGGCGAAGCTTGATTACAATTCGGTTGCTCCTTGGCTAGAGCAAAATGGTCCTTTACCTCTAGCTGCTAGCAAAGTTGCAGGGCTGGATAAACAATTACTTTTACAAAATGAAGTAGCACAAAAACTTAGAGCAGTTAGAAATAACTATGGAGCACTGGAGCTTGAAACAATTCAGCCAAGGGCCATAATGAAAAATGATTCTGTTATTGGAATGCAGGATGATCCAAAAAATAGGGCACATGAACTTATTGAAGATCTTATGATTGCTGCCAACAGCTCAACTGCAAAATTTTTGATAGAAAAAGGTTATCCATCACTCAGACGTGTTGTTCGCTCACCAAAACGCTGGGAAAGAATAGTACAGGTCGCCCATAGTCTTGGAGAAAGACTTCCTGATAAGCCAGACTCAAAGGCATTGTCAGAATTTATGTTAAAACGTAAGGAGGCTGATCCTCTTCGTTTTCCAGATATATCTCTAACCATTGTGAAACTTCTTGGCCGAGGTGAGTATGTGCTAGAAATGCCTGGAGAACCCGCAATTGGACACTTTGGGCTAGCCGTTACAGATTATTCTCACTCAACCGCCCCTAATCGAAGATTTCCTGATCTCATAACACAACGTCTAGTGAAGGCAGCGTTAGCAAAACAATCCTCTCCTTATAATCCCTCGGAACTTATCAATTTGGCAGGTCATTGCACCAAACAAGAAAACTCTGCGGATAAAGTTGAACGGCAGGTTCGTAAGTCGGCTTCAGCTTTATTACTCATTAATAAAATTGGGCAAGAGTATGAGGGGTTAGTTACTGGAGCTTCTGACAAGGGAACTTGGGCGCGTATTTTTTCCCCGATAGTGGAAGGAAAAATTTCAAAAGGCCAAAGGAATCTTGATGTAGGAGACAAAGTTATTCTTAAACTTATAAGTGTCAACGTTGAAAAGGGATTTATCGACTTTGAGAATTTAAGGTATACCCATCGCAATTTAAATTTCCTGCTTTAGGGCTTTCACGGCCCGTTTAAAAAATCATATCCTTTAGAAATGAAAGGATTCCTTACCAAAGAACAAAGAGAAGAGCTATTGCATGAGCTTAAGGTTGAGCGACATGCAAAGTATTCTGATCGCAT
>SKGZ01000015.1 GCA_007117175.1 Bacteriovoracales bacterium
GCCAAATATAAATTACTCAAGAGGAAGTCTCGAGTTTTAGATTTAGGTTATTATCCTGGCTCCTGGATTCAATACTGCGCAGCTAAAATCGGTGAACAGGGGGCGATTACCGGAGTGGATATCCAGCCCATTAACGAAAAGATTTCCTTGCTTGAAAATGTCGAATTATTTCAGATGTCGATTGAAGACATTACTGGAGAAAAGTCTTTAGGGCAGAATCAACTCTACTCTATTGTTCTTTCAGATATGGCCCCTAAAACTACTGGTATTAAAACAGTTGATCAAATAGGCAGTCTTAACTTAGTAGAGATGATTTTTGAAAAACTGCCCTTATTGCTTCGACCTGGGGGGGATTTGGTGGTTAAGGTGTTTGACAGTGCAGAGGCGCAGCAATACCTGAAAGCTCAAAAAAAGCGTTTTGCCAGCTTTGATTTTCTTAAACCACAATCAACTCGCTCTGTGAGCAAAGAATTTTTTGTCATCGCAAGAGGATTTAAGGCATAATAGAAAGCTATGAGTCGTATTAAGGGCCTGTTGGCTCATCGTTTGTTTGCAGTCTTTTTTATATTTTGCCTGATTTGTTTGGTTTTTTTTCCCATATTACAAAAGAAGAATATTGTCTATCAGCACTTTTATGAATTAGAACCACAGTTACAACAAGTGATTAGAGATCAATTGGATCAACAGGTTTCAAAAACTGATCATCTTTGGACTGACTTTGAATTCCAATATAAAAAAGATCATTATCATGTTGAATTAAGTATTGATCATCAGTGGCAAGAGTATCTACATCAGTTAATTTTGCAATATCAATCGGATTATACCGCAATAGTTATTTTAGAAAATGAGAGTGGAAAAATATTGGCAGCACTTGATCATGAGAAGGCCAGAAATCAGTTCGGGAAAAAAGTTGTCTTTTCATCTACCTCGCCAGCGGCTTCTTTAGTTAAGGTCATTACTGCTGCTGAACTGATGGAAGAGGCGCTTTTAGACCCTATGGATCAGTTTAACTATACTGGTAAACCTTATACTCTTTATAAGCACCAGTTAGAAGAAAAAAAACATAATCGCTGGACGAGGTCCTTAACCTTTAAAAGAGCTTTTGAAATGTCCAATAATGTGATTTTTGGCAAAGCCGCTCAGTTGCATACCACTGAGCGGGGATTATTATCAGCAGCTCAAAAATTTGGGTTCAATAGTGAAATTATTTCGGAATTAAGTGCGGGTAAAAGTTACTTTCCTTTACCGAAAGATCGATATAATTTAGCAGAGCTTGCCTCTGGTCTTAACCGGGTCACATTAATGAGTCCTGCGCATGCTGCAAAAATTGCAATGATTATGGCCAATCATGGGGAAAAATTTAGCCTTTCAATTGTTAACTCTGTTAAAAAAAATGGAAAGTTATTTTATGAAAACAATGGCCCCAAAAATCGTCAAAGAGTGGTGAGTGAAAAAAGTGCACTTAAAATTCGCGACTTAATGGAAGGGGTGATTCAATCGGGAACTGCCAGGGCGTTGTCACGGCAAATTAATGCTAAAATAAGAAATGAGTTAAAAATTGGCTCGAAAAGTGGTTCCATGACTGGGGGATTACCATACGGTAAGAGAGATTGGCTGATTAGTTATATTCAACCCAAAGAAATGAACAGCATGGGGATTTCATTGGCAGTCATGATTGTTAATAAAGATAAGTGGTATACAAAATCGAGCTTCTTAACTCAAAATATTGTTAAACATTACTATAAGCAGTTGATGACCGATCAAGTTCAGACACAGATGGCTGCATCACAAAAGGAAGAATAATGTCAAATTACTTTAAGAGTGAATTAAAGGGAATTGTTCCAATTGTATTTCTCATTTTTCTTTTTCGTTCTTCTTTCTATGAGCCGTATAAAATTCCATCGGGATCAATGATTCCAACTCTTTTGATTGGGGATTATATTTTAGTTGAAAAGTTTGCTTATGGCTTGCACTTACCTTACTCGGAGTGGTTAGGACAAAAAATAATGATTACTCCTTCAGTATTACCTAAACGTGGGGACGTGGTGGTATTTTATTATCCCAAGAATCCATCTATTAATTATATTAAGAGGGCCATTGGTTTACCAGGAGATCAGATTACTATCGTTGATAAGGTCGTTTATATTAATGGTGAAAAAGTACCTATCGAAAAAATTGACGGTAAAGATTTTATGGAAGACATGGATGAGAAATATAAAAATGCTCCCTTTGACTTTTTTAAAAATCAAACAGGTGAAGCGAATCATGTGACTGCTTTGTTACGCTATGATCAAAATTATGCTAATTATAGTGGGACGGTGCCAGCAAACCATATTTTTGTAATGGGAGATAATCGTGATCAATCATCAGATTCGCGAGTCTGGGGTTTTGTTCCAAGAGAAATGATCAAGGGCAGAGCAAGAGTTGTTTGGTTTTCTGCTAATTTTCCATGTCCATCATTTCTTAGTTTTATCTGCGGAGACAATGATCCTAGTTGGGTTTTCCGTCCTTGGCGGATTGGTCGTTCAATTCAATAGAATGACTGTTGAACCATCCTGAGAGTGCTGAGGAGCGTGCCATTGGTAAAAATCTTTCTTTTGATTAAGGTGTTGGCGGAGCCAGTTTTTTAAGACCCCATCTCCATGGCCGTGGATGATTTCAATACTTTGCAGGGCTTCATTCTTTAGCATGAGAAGTGCCTCTTCAACTCTTGTGATAAAGTCATCAAGTCGTAATCCTCTCAGATCAAATGAACTTAGATTTGATGAAATTGCAGGGTATGAGCTCTTAAATTGTGGTTGCTTATTCATTATTGGTTGAGAGACTTCACTCAAATCATCGAGCGGAACCCAAGCTTTTATTTTTCCAGAGAGCACTTGCAGCTGTAATTTTTTTTCATTGATCGCAAGAACTTTAACTTTGGATTTCAATTTATGTGAGTGGTAAAACTGATTAAGATGAATCTTGCTGAGGGGTACAGTGGGATGTTTTGTTGTTTCACTTCTTGACATCACCGCGATATGGCTATTTTGTTCTACTTGCTGGATGAGCCGTTTCAGTGATTGTGGTTGTGATTTTGCACTTTGTATAATTTCTTGTATTTTTTCTTTAGCCTTTCGGATTTCTTTGTCAAATAATTCCTTTTCTTTCTCCATCTCCAGGTACTGTAATGACTGCTTATTCTTAAGCTCAGACTCTAGTTTTTTATTCTGATCCTCCAGTTTTATTTTTTGCAGGTGGATCTCTTTAATCTTTTGGGCCATTTCTGTGAGCAGTGATTCGTAATTCCTTGTATTTTTGCTTTGGTAGTTGCGCGCCTTTTGCGCAATGTGAATCAGTTGAGGAGCCATTCTTTCAAAAATCTCAAAGGCATAGGATGGACCAGGGCCATCAAGTGAAATCTTATACAGTGGCTTGAGGCTATCGTTATCAAAGATCATATGTGCACTTTGTATGAGGGGATTTTGGTGAGCTTGCGCTTTGAGTTGCTGATGGTGAGTGGAGAGTAAAACAAGACTTTTCTTTTGTACAAGAATGTCATCAAGTAGCGCCATTGCTAAGCTAGATGCGGAATCAGAGGTGGTTGAATTAAAGATTTCATCAATAATTAAAAGAGAGCGATCATTAAGTTGATCATAGAGTTGATGATAGTTTTCAACTTCAGCTCCAAAAGAACTTAATCCTTTGCTAATTTGTTGATGGTCGCTGCCCAGAAAAAAAATTTTTTCAAAGGGGTAAATAGATGCATCTCGACAAGGAACATAAAGTCCAGAGTTAAAAAAAAGATGAGTCAGGCAAATAGATTTTAAAAAAACACTTTTTCCTCCAGTGTTAGGC
>SKGZ01000208.1 GCA_007117175.1 Bacteriovoracales bacterium
AGTTGAGAGAGAGAGATGGTGATGGAGAGATGGAGTGAAAAAGGATGGCGTACCTTTTCATTTTCAGGCTGCTAGCTCGAATTCGATTTTTTGATAGGGGACGATTGGTGTTTTGAGTTTGCGGCCGTTGATCTTACTTTCTCTTAATTCAATTGCGCCTAGAGATTCAAAGAAGTTAATGAGTTTATTGAGATTGCCGACATCTTTCTTAAGAAGCTGGGAGAGTTGATAAATACTTTTGGGTTTAAGCAGCTGAATGGATGTTAAAATATCGATATTGCCAATAAAGCGTTTAAAGTCCTTGGCCTCAGTGAATGAGATTTCAAAATGAGGAGAGATCTTTCCTTTTTTCCGCTCGGCCTTAATGAGTCTCTTTTCAATCTCATTGAAGGCGGATGTGGTTGATTTGAGTGAGATGATGAGTTTTTTCATATTTTCATATTTTTTCTGCAAAGTGTTTCAAAACGTAATATTTAAAGTCATCGAGTAGGGTTTGAATATCTCTGTATTGATATTCAACTTCGCAATTATCCACATGGAGGTGAGGTTTTTTGGGATGATGATTGTCCATTAAAATTCTCCTTTGGCTGGTGTGCTCTAGAAAGATGAGTGAATACTTAATTCCGGTGGAGTATCTTTTGTCACTCACACGCCAAATTTTTATTTCTAGAACATATTGGCCCCTTATATCTTGTTTAAAATATTCGATTAGCTGGGCTTTCAAGCGCTAACCTTCACCAGATAAGGCATTATTGAGAACAAGATATATGTTAACAATAACATATATCTTGTGAAATTGCAATCTCGCAAGACCCTTTTAAATGTGTAGTAATAAAAGATATGGGTTGTGATGAAGACCTCCTGTTGTGATTGGAGTTGCTCTCAACTTAGTCCTTTCCTGTAATGGTTTTAAGAGGTAGGTGCTGATTGCAGTCAAATTTTTCACTTTTGAAATATTTTTCCGGGAAATTGTAGAAATATAAAAACCTTGATTCTTTCAGCTTATCTGAGAGGAGAGAGTAAGAGGTGGAGAAGGGGAGGAAAAGCAAAAAGGTGAAAAAAGGATGGCGTACTTTTTGCCTAGTAGAGTTGTTCCAGCAGATCTTCTAAGTCGAGGCAGTAGCTGTCGGCAATTGATTGCAATGCTTTGAGGCTAGGGAATTCTTCGCCATTTTCTAGGCGACGTATTTGTCTGTCGCAGAGATTAAATTGTTTTTGTGTCATTTCCCTGTTTTTTCTGAAAACTTCAAGTCTTTGCCCTAAATCTTGATAGTGTTTGAGTTTTTTTTGCAGCAGCTGTTTTTTATATTTTTCATCAAGGATTGCCTTAAACGAATAGAGGTCTAAATGGATATCTTGGGAGGGCCAGTGGATCGACTCTCCTTGTGGCCCTATGGTGAATTTTTGCAAGTTGTCCATTGTCATGTTCTTGAGAGACTCAAGTTTTTGATAAGAACATTTATAGATTTTAAAATCGCAGCCTAGAATATACATTTCACCTTGGGAGTCTATGGAAAAGTCGGCGATTAAGTCATTTTGTGCTCCAACACGCCAAGCATGGGCAATTCGCCGGACGGCATCTTCATCGACAAATGGGTGAATCTTATCGATCAGTGATTTACTGAATCCTTCCAGTAAGTAAGCTCCATAGAGGGTATAGATTTTAGATTCCAGGCTTAAAACTAAACCTTTAAAAAATTTTATATTCTTAAGTTTAGCGATTTCTTCTTTTTTATTTTTGATATTGTCATAAGTTGAGAAGAGGAAGAAGGGTTTTCTTAATTTTTTAAGTCTGGAAATATTGATATTTTCCCAAAAACTAATTTTATTAGAATTTTGTTGGGGAATAAGATGTTGTGGAATAAGATTTTTACTGAGTGAGATAAGTTGGATACCTTGTTTTTGCATAATTGATTTCTCTTTTCTTGTTAGGGCTTTTGTTGAGCAATAAGCTAGCTTGACTAAGTTTTGCTGATTACTTTTTCCCTCCATTCATTAAAAAGTTGCCGCTTCATTATTGATCCATTTTCATTACTCATTTTAGTTAATATTTCCTGTTCATGTTTTGATAAAATTCTTTTTGTTCGTTGACTTGGAAATTTAAATTCGTACACGAGCTTGTTTGTCTGACAAAGGGCGAAAAAAACTCTAATTTCCCACTCACCATCCACCTTGCTCACATGAAAATGTGGGGGTATGTGATCTTCAGAATTCCACCAAAACACTAAATCACCTCCGTCCGTTAAAATGTCACTCTTGGCCATGACCTGACACCTTTTCGGACATTTTGTTTTTATATTTTACCATAAAAATGTCCTTTTTTGTGGAGTAATTATAATTTGAATCTACAAAGGCGATTACCATCGTAAATCTTTGAAATATTAGTGCTTTTGAATTGTGCTGATGATTCTTAGTTGATGGACAATGGTATTTACTTCACTTTTGAAATATTAGGTTGTGGTGGTGTGAAAAAGGATGGCGTACTTTTAGGGTTGATACACTTCAAGTGGGTAGTCTTGGATGGCGTCGAAGAGGTTGCGTCCTTTGTGTTTGCCGGTGAGTAGGGTGCCGTCCACGCTGGCGCAGTCTTTGTAGTGGCAGATTTTTTCTTGGGACATAAAACTCAGCGGTGTTTTGTCTTGAGACATGTAAGCGATGACGGATAAAAAGAGATCTTGGATTGTGTTAAATTGATCAAAGTCCTTGTAATCGTTATCTGGCCAGCGAACCGCGATGAATAAGCCGTGGGTGTCGGCAAATTGAGTGATATTGTTTTTACTTTTATCATTAGGATCAGCTTGTCCACGGCAGTTGCCAGTAAGGTAGGCGCCATGGTCTCCCGCAATGATGATAATGGCGTCGCGATCCTTGGAGAGAATAACGTTGATGTCCTCGACCATTTCCTCGTTAGCTATTTGCAGCCTCTTATGAAAACGCTCATCTTCATCCTCAAGACAGATGCCAGAGTTTTGGCTATGAGCAGGGTATATTGAATGGGAATAAAGAAAGCGTGGTTGTTGGAAGTTTTGCTTTAGAGTAGATTGCCTGAGATTGAATAATAGTTGCTTTCAGCAATATGTTTTCAGGTGCTTGCGCTTGTATTTTATGTAATGGCTATGTAACTGGAGAAATCAGTTGTTTAGGATATCAATAATTTATGAGATTCAGACCCCAAATAGGGGGTTGATCCAGTATTCAGCGACGATAAAATAAATTGAGGATTTGAGCCGATTTAAGTTTGCCTTTGATGAATTCCAGGCTTTGGGCCTTGGTGAGAGATTCTTTCATTTCTATATATATGCCATTTTGGGTGGGGTTTGTCATTGGCTACGGGCGAGTGGGGTGGGAATAGAAATTCGCGAAAGAATAAAAAATTTGCTATAAATTTCTTTTAACTAAGTATCAGGGGCACAAATGAAAGCAGGCCTTCGGGTTCTAAGGAAGGTTCTTAGTCTTCTTACCAAGTCTGAGCAGAAGAAGCTAGCAGGTTTAGCTGTTATCGTGATTATTATGTCTCTGGTTGAGCTGGTGGGTGTGGTCTCAATACTTCCATTTATGTCTGTGGCAACCAATCCCGAGACTATTCAAACAAATAAATATTTACACTGGGCTTATGAGAGTTTTGGTTTTGCAACCCCGAATAGATTTTTAGTAGCCTTGGGGGGCATAGCATTGCTTACTCTGGTAGTGGGAAATCTTTTTCGAGCTTACGCAAGTTTTTTACTTTTGCGTTTTGCTCATATGCAAAATCACTATCTTTCTAAAAGAATTTTGGAGAGCTACCTGTCCATGCCTTATGAATACTTTCTTAATCAGAACAGCTCCGATTTAACA
>SKGZ01000050.1 GCA_007117175.1 Bacteriovoracales bacterium
AAACTTCAAAAAAAAAGCCCCTCACTCACCATCCCCCGAGGTGAGTGAGGGGCCTAAAATTTAAAAATTAGAAACGGTTACCGCGAAATCCGCCATTACCACCTCTGTCTCTATTACCCATAGGTGGTCTTTCTTTGGCGATATTGACCCGAAGGTTACGGCCAAAAGCTTCTTGCCCATCAAGTCCAGCAATAGCATCATTGGCCTGATCTAAATTTTCCATTTCAACAAAGGCAAAGCCCTTACTGCGGCCTGAGTCTCGATCCATAATGATCTTAGCTGATTGAACTGTTCCGTAGTTACCAAATAACTCGTTCAGCTCATTTTCTGTGGTTTGGTAAGATAAATTACCGACATACAATTTTGAATTCATGAAATCTCCTAGTAAATAAAAATGTTGGGGGATTCGAAATTGACATTGTGAAATTGAGATATTGACTCTGATCCTTAATCTAAAATAAATAAACTGTTTGTATTGTACTGCGGCCACCAACAGAAGACAATGCATTTCTCTTACTGTGTAAAGTTTTCCTACTAAACACCGATAACGGGAGTATGAAAACACTCTATTATGGTACTTTTTTAATGTTATTTCCAATGTTTAGCTCTGCTAATCAGTGCTATTTACAATGCTTAGAGCAAGTGAAAAAAAAGAGCAAAAATGCTGAGCAAGAACAGGTTTTGCAAGAATTAGAGCAATGCCGAGTGAAATGCCATAAAGAAAAAGCACCGACTCTTCCCTCAAGCAGTACAGAGCCAGAGTAAAATGGCACACTGGGCAGGATTCGAACCTGCGACCTACCGCTTAGAAGGCGGTTGCTCTATCCAGCTGAGCTACCAGTGCAAAAAAAAAGCGTTTTAAAAACACAATACTATGGTTTTTACCATTCTACTGTCAATAATTTTCGGCCAATGATTGACCCTCTTAGTGTAAATAATGATATAAATGAATCATCATGTTAAGGGCCATTATTATCCGTTCCTCACGCCGTGTTTTTGATTGTAAAGACTTACAAACTCATCAAGTCTTGCAAGCAACTGCCTTGGGCAATCTACTCAAAGATGACTTTCTCACCGTTGGGGATGAAGTAGAACTCAGACACGATTCGACAACCCAGCAATACATTATTGAAAAGTGCTTACCTCGAAAAAGTTTTATTTTTAGAAAGCTGGTTCGTGAAAAAAAAATAAAGCCCGTTGCTGCCAATGTGGATCTATTGGTGATTGTTTGCTCTGTCAGTCACCCTCACTACAAACAAGGACTGATTGATCGCTACCTCGTTCGATCAGCTCAGTGGAATATTCCTACTGCAATTGTCTTTAATAAGATGGATCAGTACCAAAAAGAAGTTCATCTGCCCCAAGAGCAAGAGCGTCTTAAATCTTTACCAGTGACATGCTTTGAAGTCAGCGCTCACGACTTACAATATCAGGCTCAATACTTAGATTATGGGTACCAAGACTTTAAAAAGTTTTTAAAAAATAAACGCTCACTTTTCCTAGGCCAGTCTGGTGTTGGAAAAAGCAAACTCATTAACCAACTCACAGAAAATCAATTCTCTCTATTATCAAAAGACTTAGGACGTGCACATAAAGGAGCCCACACAACAACTTGGTCAGAGTTAATTCAATTTGAAGATTGGGAACTCATTGATTCTCCAGGAATTCGCTCTCACAGCCTCAATGATCTTAAAGATGAGGAATTAATTGACTACTTTCCTGATCTCAATATAAAAACGCAATTATGTCAGTTTCACGATTGTGATCACACTCCTTTGGCCCAAGGGTGTTATTTTCATTCTTCGCAAGTCACACCATTAGAGCGCTCTCGTTTTGAATCTTTCCTTAAGATTAAAGATGAAATTCAAAAAGAACAATGCAATTAAATAACTTCATCACCTTGTCTGGGGCGAATTAAAGGCACTGTTTTTTCCTTTTCATTCTTTTTCGGAATTTTAATCATTGGTGAATCACTAGACTTAGGGCCATCACGATAGGGAAAAAAAATAACAATTCGACCATCCTTAGTTGACTGAATTTTATGTTGAGATCCATCTAGATCCCAAGGAATTGACATTGAAGAGCGCGCGGTTTGCTGGCTACCCTGATCACTTTTATCTGCGCTAATCTGGATAGTGTTTTCATCAATTTCAAACTGCAATTTAACCTTTGAGTCAATTCCCTCAATGACTAATTCTTGACCACCTTTGACCTCATTCCAGCTGGATTGAAATAAACCACTGGCACCAGTGCCAAGGCCAAAAGAATCATTCCACCAACTTTGCTCTGAAAAAAAGTCATCTCCAAAAAATTCATTCATCAAACGATCCTTCATTTGCTGAAAGCGCTGAAGTAATTCTCCTAATTCGTCAGGTTCAGACTGTGCAATGACCAATTGAGCAGGCCAAAGCAAAGCGATCAATACTAAATATTTACTTAACATTCCCACCTCCCAGTTTTAAAATAAGATAGAGTCTATTGAGTAAAAATCAAGGGTCAATACTCGTACCAAATGTGTTTTTAATAGGTTACAATTAATATTGATGAATACAATCTTAATATTGCTGAATTTTTTCCTTCTCAACACTGATCTTTGGTCTTCGGTGCAAGGGGATGAGTTAGCACAAGTCAAGGCCATGGGCCATCAAAACCAGCTGATTATTGAAATTGATCATCAAGAAGGTTGGCACACCTATTGGAAAAATCCAGGAGACGCCGGACTGGCCACTCAATTTTCCTTTCAACTCAATGATCAAGATATTTCAGAGATTCATTCAAGTTGGCCCGTTCCTAAACTGTATAAAGAAAGCAGTGAAATTTATACCTATGGATACACTGGAGTGCAGAGCTATTTTTTTCAACTCCCACAATTAGCACCAGGAAAATTGAACATCCAAATCAATTGGCTTATCTGTAAAGACATATGCATCCCTGGCTCTGCTCAACTGCAAGGACAAGTGGATGCTCAAGGAAGCATTGCCTTTTCTTCCTCAGAGCAGTTGAGTCTGTCAAAAGAAGAAATAAAGAAAAGAGAGGATCAATTACCAATCGCAGTTGAAGAAATAGCTGATTTTGATGTTTTTCTCAACTATCAAGACGAACAAAACTTGGTTCTCTATGCAGTTTTAGAAAATTTTCCCCAAGATTTAGTGGAAAGCTCGGAGCAATTGCTCTTTCCCATGCCTACAGCACCTTTGAGTTTTTCAGCACAAGAAAAATACTATGATGCTGCCAACCAAACACTGTATTTGCGCTTTCCCATTGAATGGGATGGACAGTATCAAGATCCCCCTATTGATTTACCCAAAGATGGAAAATTTAAACAAGCATTGGATTTTCAATTTCTAGTTTTCAATAATCAAGCTCAATGGGTCAGTAGTCGACTTTTACTAAAAAACTTTTCACTCAAAGGTGAAAGTGAAATGCAAGAAATTCTCCAATCCTTTACAGCAAAGAAGGGCATGAATGAGCGAGGGCTCAGCTTTTCATGGTGGTACCTGCTTTTTGCACTGATTGGTGGCCTTATTTTAAATTTTATGCCCTGTGTTCTTCCTATTATCTCTTTAAAGCTCTTTGGACTTTTACAGCAGAAAAATTTTTCACGCTCTCAATTAATCTCTCATAATTTGAGCTATACCCTGGGGATTCTCATCTCTTTCTGGACTCTGGCCAGCCTGATTATACTCTTGCAATATAGTGGTGAAACGCTGGGATGGGGCTTTCAATTGCAATCCCCTCTCTTTGTTTCGACTATGATTCTAGTACTCTTTGTTCTCAGTCTTAACTTTTTTGGTCTCTATGAGTTTGCCACTCCTGGAGGA
>SKGZ01000264.1 GCA_007117175.1 Bacteriovoracales bacterium
AAAAAACCCATTTAACCTTTGATCAACATCAGTGGGCTGATCAAGAGTCACCATTCCAATCTTTAATTGAGGATAAGAGCTGCTGAAAACCTCAATCTTATCATCGTTTGTCTGTGAAAAATTCAAGGGCAGATCTTTTTTAAGCTGATGAAGCTTGTTTTGAAAAGACTCTAAGTGTTGTTCAACATGGGATCTAACCAAAGGATAAGAAAAAAATGAGCCGTCATTCTTCTCAATTGAATCATCCCAACTCCAACCTTTATTTAAAGATCGTTCATAGCGATCCACCAAACTAGCCAGAGCGCGAGACTGATCAAGCTGAGTTCTCATCATTGTTAAGAATCCCACCTGTGAGGAGTTCTCCATAATTCTTCTGACTAAATACCCCATCCCCACTAAAAGATTGCCCACTGGCACATAATTACGAGTTGGCCAACCCATTTTGGCCAGGGCCAGGCTCAAGGCTTCATAGGTCATATGCAAGCACTGATGTTCAATCACAGCAGACTGTGGATACATTTCTGCGCGCAAGGCCTCACTCCAACAGTGATCATCAATATTATGAGAGGCTAGACAAAGTTGTAGATAAGGCTCACTTAAAATCACATCCACTAATTGGCGAAACATAATGTCTGTCTCAACTTTATTAAGAAACTGAGGGGGATCATAAGAGTGAGCTCGACCATGAATAGTCTCTTCATCCCAATAAGCTCCCTTGACTAGTCGAATAGGCATGAGGATTTTTCGTTTTCGACTAAAATCAATAATCTTTTTAAGATGCTGATAACTGTTACGCAAATAACTTTGCACCACAATTCCAGTATGTTTCCAAGTTGGAAAGTCTTGCTCTAGCACCTTAGAGTAAATCTCCCAGATCATCTCGCGATACTGATCATGTTCAGCATCGATATTGATAAAAACATCTTTTTCTATGGCGGTAGTAAAGATCTTTCTTAAACGAGGAGCAATCACCCGATAATTATATTCAAAGTCTTGGGCCTTAAAGTCATGAGTTAAGGCCGTGACTTTAATAGAAAGGTGTGCCTGAAAAAGACCGGCGCCATTTTTACTCCCCCGAGCAATAGAATGTTCACAGCCATGAATAAAATCCAGAACCTTGGTTAAATAATGATCTGCTTCGCGCTCAGAGAGCACTAACTCTCCTAATTGATCAATGGTGGCACAACGCTCTGTCAGGCGTAATTGCTCAAAAGTGGGAGTAAGATCCTCAATACTTTCTCCCGCAATAAATCTTTTGGCCATCAACAAAGTACTTTTTCTAATCAGCCAAGAAAGTAAACGTGTCGGGACAAGCAAAGAAAGGAAATAAACAAGTTGCAAGGGAAGTGTTAAGTACCAAGGGATGAATTGATTTTTACCAATCAGCTTTTGATTATCAGACTGCAAGCGACGCAATGATTCGAGAAAGATCCTTTTGACTTCTAAGCCTTTTTCATCATGCTCTAAGCAGGGCAAGATGACCAAAAACTTTAATAAGTGAACACGAATAAGATCATAACGAGCCGCTAAATTGAGACTGAAATCAGAAAATTTCTCCACTAATGTCTTTTGATAATTTTGTAACTCAATTAAAATCTCTTTTTTAAGCTTATGAGAGCGAGTTTCTGCGTTTTTAAAAGACTGGGCCTTGTCAGTCTCATTCCAAGTAAAAAGCGGCCGGTGTAAAGGTACTAATTGATACTGATCAGAGAGTAAATCAATCACAGTGGCTTGTTTTTTGGCCTGTAAACTATAATAAAAATCTAAAAGGGATGAAATATCTTCATATCCATTGACTTGTCCATCCACTAAAAAGATTTCCACCATTGAGCGATAACTCAGCACAACGATCTTCTTATGAGTCAGATCAACTCCCACAGTGTAATCAGTATTGGCAAAACGCCAAACTGTTTGCAGCGATTGCAAGGGTGACTCTAAAGGGGTTAACTGCTGCTGGATTCGTTGCTCAATCTCATCCTTAAAGTCACCCACATGATCCATCACCCAATTCAAAGCACTCAGCGACCAATCATCCTTTAACTGCAGTTGAGCAACATGAGGTAAATATTGTGAATTCAGCAACTTTTTACTCCTTAAAATGAAGCTCTTATTATAAACTGAAAAAATGAGAGTGGGGAGCAAAAACTTAATCTGTCTAGTCTGGTTTTTCTATCCAGCACTGGCCATGGCCCAAGAAAAAACAGTTTATACCATGGAAGATCTCAAGATTGTTGCTGAGCAAAATAACTCCAAAGAGTTCTTTCAACACTACAAGGATATCCGACCCAGCCAACGAACAGAGCAATGGGAGAAGTTACTCATTCAAATGGGGCGAAATAAGGTGCAAAACTTGAAAGAAACCCCTGAATTAACACCTGAGGAGTTTCAATTATTACTAGAAGTGGCACAAAACCCTGCACTCAAAACAGATGAAGTCTTTCAAGTAGATTTTCAACAAGTTGGTAGCGCCTATCTTGATAGCTGTTTTCTCCCCGCCCCTACGGTCGTTGCCAGCAGTGAAGACATTGCTTATTGCCATCAAAGACTCAAGAAATTTTGGGCCGCCAGCACTCAAGACTTTAAAACCGGCTATCAAATTGCTAAAACCTTATACCACGCTGAAAAAATTCTCACAGAACAAGAGTCATCACAAGATAAGAGACTGGCACTGCGAGCTGGTCATTCCAAACAACTCTCACTTCTTAGTTATTGGCTCACCCCCGCACTCAAAAGCAGTGTTTCCAATGTCTACTGTCAAGAAGAATGGGTGCAAGATTATCTTTGGAAACAGGCCCATCAGATTGCGAAGGAATTAGAGCTGGAAGAAAACCCAGAACTCGATCTTAGCTTTGGCAAATTAGCGAGTCTTGATTGTTGGCAAATCTTTCAAAAACTACTGCTCAATGAGCTGGACTCTGAAGACTCTCAAAAAAAGAAAACCAGCTATGCACTCTTGCTCAAAGATCAGAGCTTAGATGTTCAAGACAAAGACTATATTCACATACTTTATCTACTGGGTAGACCCAGCTCATCTGATCTTTTTAATTTTGCATGGAATACTCTTAAAGAAATTAGCTTTGATGAAAAACGTAGAATTCGACTCATGGATCGCTTAGCTAAGCTTGATCCTCTGCCTGACCAAGTACTCAGCAGTGATGATGAACTCAAGCAGCGAGTCTTAATGAGTGAATTTGAAAAAAGATTTCCTGAGTGGCCTCAACATTATCGAAAAACCTGTTTAAAATACCTGCAAGGAGAAGGTGATTTTCCTCAAGGAAATCCAACTATTCACTGCAAAAAGTACTATCAATTAATGAAGCAAGCCCCCAAAGAAATTATCCCCCTCTCTCTACTTAAACCATTTGAAGAATACTTTACAAAACCTGCAGCTGACCATCCTTAAAGTCTAATTGATACTGCCCTTGCTTTAACTCCCCATTAAGAAGCTTATAAGACAAAGGTCTAATCACCAACTTATTAAAAACACTATTGAGCGGTCTGGCACCATAATTAGGATCATAACCACGCTCACACAATATTTTCTTCATGGCATCAGTTAGGCTCACTGCCACCTTCTTAGGCTTAAGCCTTTCATTAAAAAATTGCAATTGCTTTTCAACTAATTGCCCCATCACTGATGCCTGCAAGGAATGATAGGTTAAAATACTATCAATTCTTCCGAGAACCTCTGGTTTAAAATCACTCTCTGGAGATTTTGAGTTAGATGTCATCATGATAATTGTATTCTTAAAATTAATCACTCGCCCTTTATTATCAGTCAAACGACCATCATCTAGAATTTGTAATAAAATATCGGC
>SKGZ01000109.1 GCA_007117175.1 Bacteriovoracales bacterium
ATGAAGAGCACTGGTAACAAGTTACAATTGTCAAAATAATAATTTATTGAAAATAGAGAGGTGTAGAGATGAATCAATTAGTTAGAAAAATATCAGTTTTGTTTTTGCTCAACTTTTTAAGTATAGCAATTTCTTGGGGGCAGTTTACATGTAATGAGCATGGGAGTGGACTTGCTGCAGGACGAATTTGTTTGGATAGCGAAAGTATTCTCCAGCAGATTGTTGATGGAGGACTGAGTGGAAACTTTGAGCTTGGTAACGCTAATGATGGACTTGTTCAGGTGATTGTGAATGATAATGACCTGAATCAAAGTTATACTATTGAAGATGAGGAAGTTTGTGTTGAGTATGATCCTTGGAATCCAGAGCATTGTATTCGAACAGAGATTATTCCTGGCCTAGTTTGCGAGCTTAATGTTTCAGTGAGTGATCACGGTAACTTTAGCGGTGGTATTTCATCGAATGGAGTTTTCTTAACAGGAGATAATTTACAGCGTTGTGCTCAAGCGATGTTAAAGAAGGTCAAAGGGATGGTAGCGAATCTACCTCAAGGTGGAGTTCCACCACGAATTTGTTATGCAGGAGTTTACATTGCTGATTATGAAGGAGGGCCTCAAGGTTATGATAATCCTTGTTCTGAGCAAGAAAGTGAAGCGGCAAATTCGAGGGCAAAGATTACAGGCGAGCTAGAAGCCTCGGAAGTTCAGGGAGCTTTGAATGCTATTAAGGTTCGTAACTAGAGTTATTTTAGATAATAAAAAAGGAGAGAGTCGTGATTATAAAAACACTAGAATTGATAAGATTTAGTTTTTTGTTGGGTTGCTTTTTTAGCTATTCTTCTTCAGTACTGGCAGCGGAGTGTACAGACTTAGGGCCAATGAAGATTTCAGATATTTATCGTTCAGCGGCGGATAGTTTAGATAGTTTGTTTGCACAGATTGAAAAGGGCGAGATTTTGAGTGTAATCATAGGGAGAGGTGGCGCAGATGATAGATATGTCTATGCGAATGGTCGTTATTCCAAGCCCGTTCCGGTTTTAGAGATTTTGCATACCATTACTCCTGGTGGAGTTCAGCTTCATAGCACTGAAATAGAAGTTTGTGTTGATGGAGGAATTTTTTCTGATCCCAAGTGTCACGATGTACAGTGTAGTCTTCGCATGACCTCGGGCAATGGAGATATTTTTAAGCAATTTACCAGCTCTAGTGATGACCCAGAGGAGACATTAGAATGTGCCCAAGCTTTGAAAAAGCAGTTAGAAGAAAGTGGAGCGCAGACGTGTTTTGTTGCCAAGCATGTTGATGGTGATGGTGCACTTAATCCCTGTGATAACGAGCAGTAATAATAATCATTAAGAGGTGTAGAATGGGGCTGAGAATTATTTTGTTTTTAAGCTTGATTTTCTTAAACATTAGTCTGAAAGCATCGGTTGAATGTTATGAGCTAGGAGATATTCGCATGAGTGATGTCTGTTTGGAGCCGAACTTTATACTAGAGGAGCTTTTACATCACAATGACTTTTCAGATGATTTTACACCTTTTAATTTACCTCCTGCAATTTTAGACACACTTCTGATTAGACAAGATAATTGGCCTATTTCTTGGGAACATAGCACATGCGTGAAAGTAGAAGAAAGTCTTTTTCATGATGATATTTGTCTTGAGGAAGTAGTTTGTCAGTTTGAAATTAATGGACAAGACCCACAGTCAGGAGGAAAACATCAAATTTCTTCAAGGGTAACAGGCAAGGTTTTTGATCGCCATGGTCAGGTTTTATCAACAAATCCATCGGAACAACAGTTATTAGAGTGTTTAAATGAACTTAAAGAGAGCGCCATTGATGATTCGGAGCCTATTTGTATTATAGCCAAGCATGTTGATTCAGATGCACAAGGTTTGAATTTTTGTAATTCTTTAACCGATTATAATCCGATCAATGACCCACCTAGCTATAGTAACAATGATTTAAGGATTTTTGTGAATTATCCAACAGTCAGTCCGGGAGTTAAGCCTTGGATACAGCTTGGAGTTGAAAACACAAAAGGCTTTTTTTTAGGGGATAAGATAAAATTCTTTTCAGATGGGTCTTGCTCTAATTTTTCTTCTGAAATTTCAATACGGCGTGATGGAGAAACTCAATTTTTTTATGTGCCAAGTGGGGTTATACAAAGAGGAGAAAGCGTGACTTACTCTTTTAAGTTAGAAAGATCACAACAAGATTCTGATTGTATAGGTGAAGCAACATATCATAGACAATAAGATTTAAATGAATTATTGAGTGTGTTTGATTTTTTGAGGAGAAGTAATGAGATCTAAATTAATATTATTATTGTTTTTATTTTTTTGTAATTTAGCTAATGCAAGTCTTTGCAGAAATGTACAAAGAACACAGGTCGTTAAATCTGACTGTGACGCGTTAGTTGCCTTTTATCAAGCAACCAATGGAGGCAATTGGACACATAATGATAACTGGCTGTCTGATAAGCCGGTGAGAGATTGGGAAGGTGTTGGTGTTAGAGGTAATCGAGTAACCGCTTTGAAACTATATGGCAATAATCTATCTGGTGTTATTCCTTCTGCTATTGGTAATTTAAGTAAGTTGCGATATTTAAAATTAACTCATAATCAACTGACAGGAGCTATTCCCCGCGAGTTAGCCCAGTTAAGTGAATTAGAAGTGTTGGATCTATCCTCTAATCAACTATCAGATATTATTCCCGCCGAGTTAGCTCAGTTAAGTAAGCTTCGATTTTTAGCATTAGATCATAATCAACTGACAGGTGCTATTCCTTCAGAGCTGGGACAATTAGCACAGTTAACGACGCTTATTCTTAGTAATAATATGCTTGTTGGAGATATACCAGGTTCTATAACTCAATTACGTCGACTGATTAACCTGGTTCTCGATAGGAATCAATTAAGTGGAACCATCCCTTCAAGAATTATGAATTTAACTGAATTAAGAAGACTTCATCTCTTTCGTAATAGATTGAGCGGCGAGATTCCAGTGGGGATAGAGTACTTGACTTCTTTAAAATATTTGTATTTAAGTCATAATAACCTAAGGGGTTCATTTACTGAAAATATGGTCTTGCCAAAACTGATAGCGATTAATCTAAGTCATAATTGCCTTGATGAACTTGCTTCGAATGTAGAAGATTTATTGATTCATCAAGGTATTGCTTATGAATACGACCCTCAAAATCAGTGTAGAATTATTATTGATGGAGGAGGTCGAATTCCTTATGGCGGAGGACGGATTCCGTATTTAGTAACAGGTGAATCTGAGAACTCTGAAAATATTAATGATAATGATTTAAATAGTGAATCACTAAAGTCACCAAATGATAATGAAAAGATAGAAAAACTTAATGAAAATGTAAGCGATATAGACGAGATGATAGCTATTGATCTTGAGTCATTTGAAATTGAAGTAAAAGAAATTAGAGAATCTTTACTTCAAGAAATAACAGAAGATCTTTATCAGACCAAGTCAATTGAATAGATTAAAAACTTTTAACTTGGATTGATAGCTTCGTGAGTTTTTATGCTGCCTATAACCATTCGGGTCAACCCCCTATTTCTCGGAATATTTTCATCTAAATCGCCTGCTTAAATCTTTCATCTAATATTAATGACTTATCCTTCGCAAAAGCTCTCGGCGACATCCCAAGACTTCCATGAATTCTGTCCTCATTGTAAAAATCAATAAACTCAGTAGTCCAGTGGTACGCATCCTTAAGGCTCCAAAAATATTGCTCTTGCAAGTGTAGATCATAAATTGAAAAGAATGATTCAACATGAGCATTC
>SKGZ01000286.1 GCA_007117175.1 Bacteriovoracales bacterium
CTTTTCGTTTAATGTATTGCCAGACATAAAATAACTCCCAAAACAATAATTTCCCGTTTATTCTTCCAACAGATGGGAGGACACACTACAAGATACGCAATTTGCCCCTTCCTCTGGAACGTTTCCCAAAGACAAATCGCTCGATGTCCACTTTCCACCTTATCTAGCTGACTATTAAGGTGAATCTCGGCAATAGAGTAAGGGATATCTTCTTCTAATTGGAAGGGAATAATTTGACGTGCTTTTTTTTGGCTTTTTACTGGAATAATTTTAAAGCGATTAGAAAGCAATTCAACTGGTGTTTGGAAGATAAATAAAGTCTCTTCCGGCTTGTCTTTCATGAAATCCTTTAGGACATTAAGTTGAAAGTCAAGCAAGTGTTCATTGAATCCGCTTTGTATTTCCTGTTCTTGTGTATTTTTTTTGCCCTTAGACTCTTCTGGCTCTTTTTTTACTTCCGCTTCTGTTAAGGGAAGTGCCTGACTGGAGATGCTAAGATAATAATGCTTGATGTATTTAAAATGTTTTTTTTCAACTCTTCCTTCAAGAATCTTTATTCCGTAGCTACCAAAATCGATACTGTAAATCAACATAATTCAATGATAACAAGAGTGAAGCTAATTTGAACAGTTTAAATCTTCAGATGATAGTGATTTCTAAAATGAGCGGTTTGGATGCCTGACTACCGCGGTCTGTTTCTCTGCTTGGTCTTTGCTGTTGTTGTTGAGTTGGGGGAGTTTGTTCCTCTTCACCTTGCTCAGGCCTTGTTTGAGGCCGTGATGTTTCTTGTGAAGGATCCTCCATGGAGACGATAGCTTGTATAGTGTATTCATTATTTTGAAACTTGCCTGTTGAGATCAATTTAAACATTTTTGGACTGGCGCCAAATTGGATTCCAGCATCTTGCAGTAGTTTGACTTGTTGGTCAAATCCATTTTCTCCAATGATTCTTGCCTCTTGAGTAAAATAGCGCTTAATATCATCAACACTGTTAAAGGTAATAGGCATCTCAGGATTCATGGGATTACTTTTATACTCATAAAAGTCTTCAATCTGCTGGAGAGTGATCCCTGGAACTAACATTCTTAATAAGTTTCCCGAAAGCTGATTGACGTCGATCATAGGAGTTCCATGGACTGTGATTTCATTTTTGATCAGATTGACTAGATCATCATTCCAGCCTGGAAGAAGATAGAGCTCTGAGATTGAGGTCATAGGAGCATGTTTAGCAGTCAGTTGCATGCGATTAAATTCTGATTCAACTTGAGTACGAAATGGACCAATATCGATATTTTCATCAGAAATATAGAATTTAATTGCGGCAATTAATTCTTCAACTCGAGTGGCGGAATATCTTTGAAAAAAAGCTTCGTCTGTTTCTTGAGTACTGTTAATCGCCATAATAATTAACTCGGCTAATCGCTTCTCTATTTCTTCTTCTGCCGAACCTGGTTCGTCAGGATTACGTTGCCCTTCAGATTGGCGCTGTCTACCTCCACCTTGTAAATCCTTAAAGTTAGAAACTCGGAGCATATTAAGATTAATTTTACTGGCAAGAGACTCAATATTAATTTGAATTTCTCCATTGAGCAAAGATTCTCTTTCAAATTCTTCTATCATTGATTTTTCTCTCATGCTGGTGGTTGGCAAAATAGGAAGGGGAAACATGAGTGGAAGGGACCAGATCATATTAAGCATTTCAGGACTGGCCATTCTTTTCATATTTTCATTCCCATCAACTGCAGCTTTGATTTCTTGATAGATTTCTAAACGTAAAAGACCCATCTTCAGTCCAGCCTCAGCATTGAGTCTAGCCTGAGTACGGGCGATAAGATTGCTGGATTTTATTTTATGAATACTGGTGTCAAAGCGAAAGGTGTACATCAGTAAGGTCAGGATGGTAATAGAGGTCAAAACCATCATCAATGCTATGCCTGAGGAATTTCTCAAGATTTTTATTAAAGAGATCATCTTTCAATCCTTTGCCCTGGACGGCTTGGTCGTGGTCTTGGCGGGGCATTTTGAGGTTGATGATTTTCTTTTGGCCAAAGTGGGCGAAAAATTCTTTCAATAATATGAATATGATCATAAAGGTCTCGGTAGCGCATTTTAACCTTTATGGCATCCAGTCTTCCAATTCCATTAAAGACATCTTCTATGCGAGTAAATCTTTGAGTTTGATAGTCCCAAAAAGTAAACTCTAGCTCATCAACTTTTTCTAGTAAAATTTGTGGCCTAATCATCACTTCTTGGGACTCAAAGTCATTTTCACCAAAGGGATCACCAGCATAAAATCTGCGAACCAACATTTTACCTGGATTGAGATTGGGGTTAGGATCGTTTTCTCTCATCCGCTCAAGGTCTTCTTTACTGGAGGCTTCAAGAGAGTAACTGACCCAGGCATATTGGGATTGGCGAGAATTAGCAACTCTTCTTCGATTGCTCGCGGTAAAAAATTCAAAGTGAAAGGGAGTAGGGGTTATGAATCTGGGGATAGGAATACCATCTTTATTGGGTAGGTAGAAACGACGATTATCACGATAACGTAAATCTATAATTTGTTGAATGGCCCTCAGTTCTTCACGATTGCGATTAGGATCACCACCCCCCTGTGGTTCTCCTTGTTGCCCTTGTTGCCTTTGAGCTTGTTGAGGATTCAGTTGTTGCAAGTCAAACTTCTCAGAAAAAAAGAGCGGGGAATAAAGCTGGGATAGATCCCACTCTAGCATTGCCAGTGCAGTAAAGGCATTCAGTTTGTCTTTATCTTCTCGAGTGGTCACTTCCACTAATTGAAAGCTTGACTGAGAGGCTTGAAAGATGGCCAAACTGATAAAACTAATAATGGTTAAACCAATCATCACTTCAAGTAGAGAAAGACCTGTTTGATTCTTCATTGTCTTGCCTGCTCTCCTTGACCACCTCCGCCGGAACGTTGGCCGGTTGCCGATTGAATCAATTGTCCAATATTCATTTGATATTCGTGATTGCGCAGCCATGTTGAGAGGGACCAGCTGAGGTCAGTCTCTTTGTCTCGGACAGTGACTTGAATTTGCCAAATGGATTCATGGATTCCTTCAGTGATACGATCAAAAATTCCTTCAAAGGCTGCAAAGGGATTCTGCTGTCTGGTATTGAGTTGAGATTGTCTTTGTTGAGCTCCTTCTTCTTCTCCTTGCCCCATCCCTTGAGTCAAGTTAAATAAATTGGGAATCTCAAAGCGTCGATATTCAACGGTGTATTCATAGTTCTTCCACTGGTCCTCTCTAAAGGGTTTAGTTTCAGTGGCCATGACTAATGATTCTTGAAAAATGGGAGGATTAAGCATGATTTCATTGAGAATAAGCTCACAAAGGTAATTAAGAGTGACCTCTCTTTCAATATAATAAGAATCTTGTAGCGACTTAGTTTGTGAAGCTGTAAAAACAACATAAAACACACTAAAACTTAAAAAAGCAACCATCACCTCAATCAGAGAAAATCCTTTTTGATTACTGGCGATTTGCATTGGACCAAGTTTGTGCAATTTGTTGTGCTTTTTTTCTGGCAATTGATTCATAATTAGCATAGCTTGAGTTCTCTAAGGGGGCGTAGTCAATAAAAATCTCTTCACTCACAGTCATCACTTCGATAATCGCCAATTCATCTACTGAAGCCAAAAAAATAAGACCTGCGTCGCGATTACCAATGGGAAAAAAGTAAAGAGATGCAGTATCGATGACCAATTGTTTCGTGTAGTCGGTGACCATACCAATAAATAAAATATCGTCATTCAGAGGTTTGGCGTATTGGCGAAATTCTTCAATGGGACCAAAACCAGCATCTAATTGCTCTTGTTGCTTGAGTTTTTCTTTTTCATCTATTCCAAAACGAGTGTTCTCTTCTTCTAATTCTGGTAGTAAGATCTCATGGTGCTGGCCAATTTCAATTTGATACTCATGGGGTTCATCTGGCCCTGTTATGGAGTTCATTCGTAAGCGAGTGACGCGATTTCTGAGCACTGCTTCTTGCGAGGCGAGCTTAATTGCTCTTTCTAATCCATAGATGGCATCTTCCAGGTCAGCTCTGGCATCAAAAGTATTCCTAACTGCAATAAAGGAAGCAATGGCTATTAAAAAAATGGCCACCAAGATTTCAATAAGTGAAAGTCCTTGCTGGCCACAATAAATCGCTCTTTGAGAATTAGAGTTCGTCACTTCGGATGTCGGCATCTTCTCCTTCTCCGCCTTCTTCTCCATCCCGACCATAGGAGATGATCACATAGCTTCTACCCTCATCTGGTGAAAGATAGACATAGTCATACCCCCATGGATCCTCAGGTATTTTTTCAATATACCCACTGGGGCGATACTTCTTACACTCTTTGCCTCCCATTGGCTTTTCAACTAATGCTTGCAGTCCCTGCTCCTCAGTGGGGTAGCGGTTGCAGTGCCTGCGATAGTCATTGAGCGCCTCACCAAAATTCTTAATTTGAATTTTAGCAGATTCAATTTTACCTTCTGCTAATTGATCAAAGACCTTAGTTGCCACAAATGTCCCGGCCAGGGCCAAGAGGGTTAAAGCAATGAGAATCTCAATTAAACTCAAACCTCTCTGGCCTGTGACCAAGGAACCAATGCTTTTGTGTTTTTTCATTTGCATACTCCTTTTAGTTAATCTTATTCAGTTCCATCATTGGCATAATAACGGAAAATACAATCAGTGCAACTGCTCCTCCAAGTAAAATCATCATAGCAGGTTCTAGTAAAGATGTAAGACTTGTGAGTTTAGTGTCCACTTGGTCTTGGTAATTATCTGCTATAATATTAAGCATGGGTTCAATTTCACCAGATTGCTCTCCTAACTTTATCATATGAACCATTAAAGAGGGAAAATATCCTGATCTAAGAAGAGGACCAGTCATAGAAGAGCCTTCAGAGACAGCAATTCTAGCCTCTTCAATAGTTTGTTTCATTAAAATATTAGGGACAAGATTCTTGACAATACTCAAAGCCGCTAAAATAGGAACACCTGCATTGAGCAGCGTGGCCAGAGTGGAGGTAAAGCGGGAAATGTTGATCATAGCAATCAGGTTTCCCAGGATTGGTAATTTTAATTGCAAGGTGTGCCATCTTTTTTGGCCTGATTGAGAATTTAAATATTTTTTTACGATATAGATAAAAACAAAAATAGCAATAATTAAGGCCATCCAGTGATTTAACAAAAAATTAGAAATCCAAATTGTTATTTTAGTCAGTCCCGGAAGTGGCTTTTTGCTGGATTCAAAAAGTTTCGCAATCTGAGGGATCACAAAAGTAAAGATAAAGGTAATCATGGCCGAACCTGCGAACATCATCACTAAGGGGTAAGTCATGGACCCCATAATTTTATTTTTAAGTCGTACTTGCGCTTCTTTAAAGTCTGCTAATTTAAGAAGAACAATATCTAAGGTCCCTGAAGCCTCTCCAGCGTCAACCATATTAATATAAACTTGATCAAAAACTTTTGGGTGATCTGCTAAGGCCTTGGCCAAGGAGGAACCTTCGTTGACTTTGGTTCGCACATCGGAGAGAACAATTTTCAAGTAATCATGTTCAATTTGATTAATAATTGCATTAAAGGCTTCGACAATTTGAATTCGCGCTTTGATCAAAGTGGAGAGCTGTCTAGTGACTAAAGCTAGATCATCAACAGAGACTTTTTTGCTATTAAAAAAATTAAATCCACCACTCTTAGTATTAGTCCTTGCTGTTTTTTCTTTGATTTCTAACAGCATCAAGCCCATGGCCCTAATTTTTTGCTTAGCTCCAGCTTCACTCTCACTATTGATAGTGGATTTGAGCTCTTTTCCAGTCTTGTCTAATGCCTTGTAAGAATAAATTGCCATGTGGATCTATTTTACTCGATATTTTCTTCGGCGTTAATGGCCCTCATCATTTCTTCAATAGAAGTAATGCCACTAAAGACTTTTTCTAGTGTGTCCTGACGAATAGTAATCATTCCTTGTTTAACTGCCATTTTCTTAATGGCCGATGAGTCTGCTTGCTGTAAAATTAGCTGTCTGATTTCGTCAGTTATAAGCATCAGTTCGGCTACACAGGTTCGACCTGAGTAACCAGACTCATTACACTTTGGGCATCCTACAGGTTCAAAAATTTGAGCATCACTGGGGATCTCTATATCTCCCAACAGTGCTTTATGAAAATCACTAAATTTGGCAGGTTTTTTACACTTATCGCACAGAACTCTTAAGAGCCTTTGAGCAAGCACACCTACCAGTGATGATGAAATTAAAAAGGGAGCAACTCCCATGTCAATTAATCGAGTAGGGGCAGAGGCTGCATCGTTAGTGTGAAGAGTAGAGAGCACAAAGTGACCAGTCAGAGAAGCGTTAATCGCCATTTCAGCAGTCTCTTGGTCTCTGGTTTCTCCCACCATCACCACATCTGGGTTTTGTCTTAAAATTGAGCGTAGTGCGACTCCAAAAGTAAGATCAATTTTGGAGTTGACTTGAATCTGAGAAATTCCTTGAATTTCATATTCAACTGGATCTTCCACCGTAATAATCATTTTATCTGGGCTGTTCATCTTGTGTAAAACTGCAAATAAAGTTGTGGTTTTACCGTGACCTGTTGGTCCTGTGACATAAAGGACTCCGTGCTTTCTCTTGGCAAGATCTTCAAGATTCGCTAAGACTTGACCGCGAAATCCAAGAGAAGAGAGCTCGAGATTCACATTGGTTTTTTCCAGTACCCTCATCACAATTCTCTCTCCATTTTGCACGGGAGTAGTTGAGAGACGAATATCGATATCTTTTCCTGCAATTTTAATTTTAATACGGCCATCTTGGGGCAGACGTTTTTCTGCAATATCAAGCTTGGCCATCACTTTAATTCTGGAGCTGACTGCTGCGTGAGTTTTTTTTGGTTGTCGCAAGATTTCTTGCATGACTCCATTAATACGAAAGCGATAGACTGTATCTTTTTCATAGGGCTCAATATGAATATCAGAAGCCTTGTCTTTCACCGCACGAAAAATAATTGAGTTGACAAAGCGAATCACTGGTGCCTCGTCAGCGGTGGCATCTAAAATATCGATTGGCCCATCTAAGTCAAGGTTTTCTTCGAATTCATCTTCAATGCTATCGACTAGATTACGATTGGCCCTTTCATAAATTCTATTAATGGCGTCTTGTAGTTTGAGTGGAGTGGTGACTATTAATTTAATTTCCTTTTTGAAAATGTGAACTAAATCATTGACTAAATCAGTCTTAAAGGGGTCACTGATTGCCACCGTGGTGAAATAGGGAGAATCAAAAATAGGCAAAAGTTCATGGTTCTTAGCATAGTTGATGGGAATATCTTTTACGATATTAGGATCAATATCATCAATTTTAATTTCATTGAGATAGGGGATTCCCATTTGTAAGCAAACGGCCTTAGTAATATCATGAGGATGAATATAATTCTTTCTGAGAAGAATTTCTCCCAATAACCCACCTTCATTTTTTTGAATTTCCACTGCTTCAGAGAGTTGCTCCTCAGTCAGGCTAGTATACTTAAGTAGAAGATCTCCAATCCTTTCCTTTTCAATGGAAGGGATGGGGGGAGCTTGTAGGGCGGGATTACTAGACTCTTGATCCATTCTTACTCTTCCTCTTCTTCTGAGATGATTTCATCGGTGATTTGCTGGTAGTCAGGGACATCCTGGTAAGAGCCCTCTTCAATGATTTCTTGATCCTGCTGGCTCAATTGAATTCCCGATTCTCCGCGCATTTGTCTTTCTGCTCTTTCCATAATTTCACGAGCATATTCATTGTGAGGATCGTTATCTACTTTTCTCTTCTTAAGTTCATTGGCTCTTTTGTCCAAAACATTCTTAGTGACCGCACCTGCCTCTTGATTATAAGGAGAAAGAATGCGAGGAGTAAGGAAGAAAATCATATTCACTTTTTCCACTACTCTAGAGCTATTCTTAAAGAGCCAACCTAAGACTGGGATATCACCTAAAACAGGAATTTTAGAAGTGGTGTCATTAATCTTATCACGCATTAATCCACCCATGGCCACTGTGTCTCTATCTTTGACGATCACTTCTGTTTGTGCCGACCGAATAATAGTGGCAATACCAGCTCCTTCTGTTTCAGTGTCTCTTGCAGAAGCATCTTCAATCTTTTGATCGATTTCCAGTTTCACAAAGCGAGTTTCTTTATTAATCTGTGGCTTGATTTTTAAGCTAAGCTTAATTTCCTGTCGATCAGCAGTCACATTGGTCATGTTATTCGCAATGGTGGAATTTCGAATAGGCACTGTTTCACCAGACTCAAAGACAGCTTCAGTATTATCAGTGGCAAGAATTTGTGGAGTGGCAATGATATTACCATTAGTTTTAGAGGCAATGGCCTTGATCAAACCGTTGACATCTTTGACGTCCACTCCTTCTCGGCGATTGGTGGCTGGGTTGAGAAATTCTACTCTTCTGGTTTTTCCAAAACCAAAGCCGGCAAAGAAACCACTGACATTACTAGGATCCCCTGCCACCAAGTTGAGTAGTCCACTGGAGTTAGCATTAAAACCACCTCGTTCGGTATTAGCCAGACCGTAAGCTCCCACATAGGAGACTCCAAAGTCATTATTGGTATTAACAGCAGTTTCCAGAATAATCCCTTCCACAAAGACTTGATCGCGAGGAATGTCCAGGCGCTCAATGACATCTTTAATAGTGATCCAATCGGTGGGAGAACTGGTGACAACTAATGAATTGGTGGGGATATCAGCGGTGACTCGCACATCATCTTTAAACACTGGTTCTTCAGCCGGACCTCCTGCTCCGGCCATTGTCGATCCGCGAGCTCCTCCAGTTCTGGCAGCAGCTCCTCCGGCTCTAGCACCAGCTCCTGCACCAGTTTGCACGCTACTGATGATAGAGGAAAGAGTTTGCGCCATGTTTTCGGCGTCTCCATGTTGCAGATAATAAACCTGGATACGTCCATCACCCCTTGAGCCTAGCGGCACATCAAGTTTTTGAATGAGTTCGCGCAAGTGCTCAGTTCCAGCAGCATTGGCCATGGCAATAATTGAGTTAGTGCGAGGTTCTGCGATAATTTTGGAAATAGATGGTCCTGTTCCAGAGCTTCCCTGTGAGCGAACGGGAGCTGCGGGGCGCCCACCTCTGGCCCTTGCTGAGCTACCTGAACTTCGCCCTGTTCGCGGATCATCCTTGAGGATGTCATCTAAGAGTGTGGCAATTTCTGAAGCTGAGGTGTGCTCTACTTTAATGATTTGCATGGTTTCTTCATAGCCTGGTACATCTAGAAATTGAACCAGTGTCATCAAACGATTAATATTATTCCCTGTGTCAGTAATAATGATGGTATTAGTTTGCTTAATGGCGATAATTCGGCCAAAACGAGTCATAAAAGGCCTAAAGTTTCGTTCAATCTCGGTGGCATCTACATTTTTAAGAGCAATGATTTTCATCATATAGTTTTCAGTATCAGGGATAAAGTCACCGGTATAAATAGTAGTGGGTGTATAGCGTAAATCACTAGAGCGGATCACCTTGTAAAAGGCACCTGTCTTCACAAGTGCATAACCAGCCATATTAAGAGCTGCTAAATAGGCCTTCCAAGCATCACCAACAGTGATAGGGGTGGGAGCAGAGATGGAGACCTTGCCTTTGACATCTTTGTCTAGAATAAGATTAATACCTGTTAGTTCTTGCATATGCTTAGTGACATCAAGAATGTCTGTTCCAGGGAAGTCAAAGCTGTCGACAATTTCAGGACCATAAGCTGTTTCAGGATTGAGATTCACATACTGAGATTGTTTGGCTGATCGAGGGCGAGGAGTGGGAGTTCTGCCAAAAACCTTTTTTTCACTGGGGTCGGCCAGAGAGCTTTCTCTGTCTCTTGACCCAGCACCAGTAGCAGGAGAGTCTTGTCCTGCTCGTGTTCCAGGGGCAGGCATGGCCGAGGGGTCAAAGGAAATGTCTTCATCAAGATACTCATCAATCAAATCTTCATCTAATTCCTCGTCAAAGCGATCAGGCCCTTGAGGAGGAGCAGCAAATTGGTCAAAGCCCTCTTGGGCATAAAGTGACCAGCTGAAGAGTAAAACGAAAAGCATCCCTGTTTTTCTTAGCATTTTATCATCCTTGTTACTATTACTTATCTACAAATTCATAGCTTTGAGAGACGTCTGAGCCAGATCGTTTCATTCCCAATTTTAAACTGGATAAGCTAGAAAGAGACATAAACATATTCATCACTTCACTCATATTAGAGATCGGTCGTCCGTTAATATGAGTAATAAGGTCATCGTTTTTTATTCCCAGTTTATCAAAGACTCCACCTGGCTCAATTTCAGTGATTTTAAATGACATGGAGCCATCGGGGTTATTGACTGGAATAGCTTTTGCTTGTGTTAAGATCGATGCTGGGTTGGCCAAGCTTTCATTAAGAATTTTTCTGGGAATCTTGAATTGGTTGCCATCGTTGACAATACCATCAAAACTATCCTTTTCTGCCTGAAATTTCTTGGCCTGATCATCTGACATAACATTAATTTTAGATTGACGGCTTAATAACTTCTCTTTATTCACTACTTTTTCGCAAAGACCTGTTTGTAAGTTTTTAATAATCATTTCAAGTCGGTTTATATTTTCGATTTTTGCCATTTGTTCAATATGATCACCGATTCTTAGTTTCTTTCTTTCTTGTTGATTTTTCATCTGCACAGAGGCCACTGACTTGACTCTGTCTTGCAACACGATGGTGTCGAGCAGAGTGATGGGAAGCTGAGTCTCTTGAGAGGCTGTTTCACAAACTCCTTCGTGACCTTGCACTTCATCATCAACCAGTGTTTCAATTTTAAATAGATTTTGAGCTCGGATATGTTCATAATTCACCGTGGCAAGGCTCAGTTGATGAGAATCCATTCTATCGATAGGTTGGCTTTTAACTTGAGCAGGATTTGGTGTCATAAAAACGGCAAGGTTGGCACCAATTTGGTAACAGCCAATAATGAGTAGACTGTAAATGAAAGTTCTATGGGTAGAAGCTCTTGTCTCTGTTGAGAATAGCCAAGTGGGAAGTTCCTTCCAATTAAATTGGTTATTTTTAAATTTTTCTTGAAGAAATTTTTTTAACTTATTCATCTACTCAATATTGTCTTAAAAATAAATTGAGTACGCAAGGCAAACGAAGTGGAGCTCTTTTGTCAATCATTGTTCAAAGCAAGAGTTCATGACTTTCAAGTCAATCCCAGTTAGAATAACTTCAAATCAAGGAGAAGGAATGAAAATGAATAAGGAAATTGAGTCATTAGTCAAGTCAATGTTTATGGGCAATATTGATGAAGCAGAGGTTTTTGATTTCCCTGCCTTCTCTCAAGATGATAAGGAAATGGGTAAAGAGATGGTGACAGCAGTGCAAAAGTTTGCAGCAGCTATTGATTCTGAAAAATTTGATCGTGAGAACAAGATACCTGATGAAATTATTCAGGGACTAGCAGAGCTTGGCCTCTGTGGGTTGGCAGTTGATGAAGATTTTGGAGGTCTTAATCTTAGTCACGGTCTTTACGCTCGAGTCTTTTCTGAAATTGCCAGTTTAGATGGGGCCATTGCCACAACTCTAGGGGCCCATCAATCCATAGGCTACAAGGCATTGATGAATGTAGGCAGTGATCAACAAAAATCCAAGTGGTTGCCTTTATTGGCCAGTGGAGAAGTACTGGCAGCTTTTTGTTTGACTGAGCCTGGCTCTGGTTCAGATGCATATTCCATCAAGACCAAGGCAACTGTTAATCATGATGGAACTTATACAATCACCGGCCAAAAGCTCTGGATCACTAATGGCGGTAAGGCAGGTTTTTATACTGTCTTTTGCAAGACAGAAGATAAAGATAAGAAAGAAAAGATCACTTGTTTTATTGTGGAGGGAGATCGCCCGGGTCTGTCATTTGGGGAAAAAGAAGATAAAATGGGAATTAGAGGCAGTGAAACCCGAGCAGTTTACTTTGATAAAGTACAAGTCCCTGCAGAAAATATCTTAGGTGGGCTGGGCCAAGGATTTAAAATTGCAATGAATGTTCTCAATACAGGAAGACTATCATTGGGCTCAGGTAGTGTTGGGGGAATGAAGCAATTACTGAAATTAGCAGTTGAGCACTCTTTAAATCGTAGACAGTTTGATCGGCCGATTGCAGAGTTTGGATTAATTCAAGAAAAAATTGTTGCAATGAGTACTGCTCTCTATGCTTGTGAGTCAATGGTTTATCTCACCACTGGTAAAATTGAACAAGGAATGAATGATTACTCAATAGAGTCGGCAATTTGTAAAGTCTATTGCTCTGAAAAACTGTGGGAGTGTGCTAATCACTCCATGCAAATAGCAGCTGGCAATGGATATATGAAGGAGTATCCCTACGAGCGTTTAATGAGAGATTCACGCATTAATTTAATTTTTGAGGGTACCAATGAGATTTTAAGAGTTTTTATTGCCCTTTCTGGCCTTAAAGCGCCTTCTGATAGTTTAAAGGAATTAGGTAAAATATCAGATGTTTCATCGATCTTACAGGATCCTATTAAATCGGTAGGAGTGCTTGCTGAATTTGCCAAAAGTAGAATCAATAAGATGATGAGTAGTAAGACCTTAACAAGGGTGGACTCCTCTTTAGAAAAACAGGCGCAGCAATTTAGCAATCACTTAAGTGACTTTTCCATTAAGGTTGAAAATACATTAATTAAATATGGCAAAAAAATTATAGGCACAGAGATGTTACAACTTCGATTGGCCAATATGGCCATTGAACTCTATGCCCAATTAGCAGTGCTGTCTAGAACAACATGGCTATTAAAACAAGAGAATATTTCTGAAGAGCAAAAAAAGCACAGTGTTAATTTAACTCTCTTTTTCTTTCACCAATCCTCTGAAGTTTTCAGCTTCAATAGTCGCTTGCTAAACTCTCAAATGGATCAATTAGTACCTTCCTTGGCAAAGGAAGTTTGTGATAGACAAGGATATAGTTTTGATGTTTTGGATCATTAACTCTTTAATTTTTCTTGTATTGATTATTTCCTGCTCTAGGCCTAAGGTTGTTGAAAAAGAGGTAATTGATTCTCAAAAAAAATTGGCAGTTGAGGCAATCCATTCTGGCCCAACTCAAGAATCCTCATCTTTTATCAATAAAGCTGCTGAATATGGGATTGAAGACTTTCCTTATTGGCATATTTCTGTGACAGATCTTGATGGTGACGGTCATAGTGACTTAACTTTACTACTCAAGGATTACTCTCATCCTGTTTTTTTGAAGTATATGCCAGAGCAAAAAGAATTCTTACCATTAATTGAAGATCCTTTTATAGAAAGCTTGAATGCTTCATTTATTTTGTACTGGGACTATAATAAAGATGGGATCTTAGATGCATTAGTAGGACACTTCCAACCGAAACCGCAGTTGAGTAGCAAACCCTTAGGGCTCTATCAAGGTTTTCTGAATGAGCAAGGTCAATTGAAATTCAAATTTATTAAAAACTTAACTCACCCTGACTCATTCACTTCCAGTGTTTCTTTCTTATCAGCTTTTCAAGATGGTTACACTGATCTTTTTATAGGAAACTGGCTTCGTTTTAAAGAAGATATCTCATC
>SKGZ01000169.1 GCA_007117175.1 Bacteriovoracales bacterium
AGATTTTATCTGTGATGTCTTGCTCTACTTCACGCTCTGAACGCAGAATAATCACTTGAGGGAAAAGCCCAATGGAGCGCAATTCCTTGACTGAGTGTTGCGCCGGCTTAGACTTTAACTCTCCAGCCGCGTTAAGATAGGGAACTAAAACCAGGTGAATAAAAAGTACATTTTCTACTCCCACGTCGTGGGCGAATTGGCGAATGGATTCCAAATAAGGTAAAGACTCAATATCGCCCACGGTGCCACCGATCTCACCAATTAATAAATCACACTGATCAGCCGCCAGATGAATCCTTCTTTTGATCTCATTGGTAATATGGGGAACCACCTGCACTGTTTTACCTAAGTAAACACCTTGACGTTCATTTTCAATCACCTGCAGATAAACTTGACCGGTGGTGAAATTATTATTCTTTTTTAAATTTAAAGAGGTAAAGCGCTCATAATGGCCCAGATCTAAATCAGTCTCGGCTCCATCATCAGTGACAAAGACCTCCCCGTGCTGAATGGGACTCATGGTTCCTGGATCAACATTAATATAGGGATCCATTTTTAAAAGGTTAATCTTAATGCCTCTTCTTTCTAGGAGAGCGGCTAGACTAGCAGCGGCTAAACCTTTGCCCAAAGAGCTGGTCACCCCGCCAGTGATAAAGATATACTTCTTCTCCCTCTTTTTTTCCATCATCCCCTACCGGTTATTTAAAATGTGTTCCACTCGCTTTAAATCCTCAGGAGTATCCACCCCAAAAGACTGATCATCCTTGAGCACCACTGCCCCTATGCGCATCTTATTTTGCAAAAGCCGAAGCTGCTCTAATCTCTCCATTTGCTCAAGACTGGAAGGAGGCAATTGACAAAAAGATTTGAGAGCACTGGGGCGATAACAATAAATCCCTAAATGCAACCACCAAGGATTGGCCTGATAGGGAACCGCTGAGCGAGAAAAATAAAAGCACTCCCCACTGCTGACATCAAAGACCGCCTTCACATTATTGGCATCATCGCGCTGTTGAGAGTTGTGATTTTCTCTCAAGGCGGTGCAAACATCAAAGTGAGGATGGGCTCGATGAAAATTCACAATTTGCAAAATCGAACTGGCCTTTAACAGCGGTTCATCACCTTGCACGTTAATAATATAATCAAAGTTTTGCTCACTAAAATAGCGCTGATAAGCTAAATGAATTCTCTCACTGCCACTGGCCACATCCTCATCGACTCGCACCACCTTCACCCCTACTGGAGTCAATGTTTGTTCAATTTCAGCACTGTCAGTGACCACTGCCACTTGTGCTCCGGTTTGCAACATATGATCATAAACCCATTGCACCATGGGGCGACCTAACAGAGGCGCTAGCGGCTTAGCGGGAAAGCGAGTTGAAGCGTAGCGAGCTGGAATGAGAATGAGAAATGAGTCGTCCATAAGCTGCTAATAGATTATGTTATACACAGGAACTTGACTACCAAAACAGGAGTGCTCAATGAAATTAGCTTATGACTTTTCCCTTCCTTGCACGCAACAAGGCTCCATTCAATTGGCCGACTATCGCGGTAAATTTATCTTAGTGGTCAACACCGCCAGCCGCTGCGGTTTCACCCAGCAATATCAAGGCCTGGAGCAGCTGCAAAGAAAATATAAAGAGAATTTGGTGGTGATTTGCTGTCCGTGCAATCAATTTGCTGCTCAAGAGCCTGGCAGCAATCGAGACATTGCCCAGTTTTGTCAAACTCACTATGATTCTACTTTTTTACTGAGCGATAAAATTTCGGTGCGAGGCAAAGACACTCACCCACTGTTTGCCTACTTACAGCAGAGCCTACCGGGAATTCTAGGTTCCACCATGATCAAATGGAACTTCACTAAGTTTTTGATTGATCGACAAGGCCAGCCTATTGGCCGCTTTTCCCCCAGACAAAAACCAGAAGAAATTGAGCAGGTGTTAAAGCAATTACTGTAGCAATTACTGTAATTGAGAAATAATAAAATCTTGATTTTGAAAAAGTGATTTCTCTTTTTCTACATAGGCCCTGGCAGCTCGAGGAGTTTCAAACACCCCAAGACTGACTCGATACCAAATACCCTTACCTTCAATTTCCACCTCATTAATGATGGGCTGATAATTACGGATCAAGAAACCATTGGCAAACTCTTGGGCATCATCATAACTACGATAAGAGCCCAGCTGAATGGTGTACTTGCCCATAATTTCTGGTGTTGGCCTAATGACTGATTTTGGTTCAGTAGCCGCCGGTTCAGATGATTGGGTCTTTACTGCAGTCTTTTGCGGTTCTGCTGTTTTGGCTTGTGAGGTCTCTTCTTCTTTCACTTCAACTTTCTGAGCCACAGGTTCATAGTCCTGCTCATCCAGTACTTCAAACTCTTCTTTGAGTTTGGCCAAGGTTTCTTCACTCAATCCTAGCGAATCATCAGCTTCTTCACTCCCCTCTACTTCTTCGGCCAAAAGATCATCGATGGATTCTTCGTGCTCTGACTTCATTTGGGGTGCAGTTTTTTGAGATGTAGGGGCAGAGAATGGCTGCTGTTGAAATTCTTGTACTGCTTGGTTCTTGCCTAGCCTCATTCCCAACACAAAGGTGGTAATGGCCATCACTACAAAGAAGATGACTAAGAGCACTAATTCTTTTTTATCAAAGACGAAAAGACTGCTTTTCTCTTCACTCATAAATGAAACTCTCCCAAATTAAAAATTTATATTTTTATTTTAGTGCAAAGTGAGGTTTTCTCCCAATGAAAAATCAATAGGTTAAAACTAACCTAGTTGGCCTAGAAAATGCATTGAGTTTTTTAATCAAGTGAAACTAAGTGGTGGTGCTGGCAATTGTCGCACACCCCCATAAACATTAAGGAGTTTGGCCATGAAGACTTTACAGAAAATGAGAGTAAGAGATTTTTTAAAGAACCAAAAAGGTCAGGGAGTCATGGAGTATGTATTACTGACTGGATTGATTGGAATTCTATGTCTAGTGACAGTTCGTAATTTTGGAGACGCCTTGAAGAGTAAAATGGAACAGGCCACTCGCAAAATTAATCGCAGCATTGTGATTCGCTAGTGAGATGGTGAGGATGTGAATTTTTACTTAACAATTTTATTGATCAGCTGTGTGGCCGGTTTAAGCTTTTATTCCATTGAGTGGAAGAACCAATTACTTTGTGGCTTTCTAAAGAGCGAAGTGCACTTTTATCGCAGTCAGATTAACAATCACTACCAAAGAGTCTTTGATGGTGAGTCGTTGAAGCTCATGCAAAGGTGCTTGCAATGAAAGTTCAATCTCAAGCAGGAAGTGTGACATTTTTGTTTTTGATTTTTGCATTGCTCTTTTCCAGTATTTGTTTTTTGACCATCGGGGAGCAATATCTTTCTTTTCGCAGGCAAAAGATGAGAGCTGAGTTTCACCAATGTGTGCAAGAGAGGGTGGGAAATTTTAGGGCAGTGATGGCAAGGATTTTAAGTCTAAATACACGAATCATCGCTTTGTATTATAAAGAGCAAGCTCTGAGGTTAACTCCAAAGACTAGACCGGCGGCAGAAGCTATTCGATTGGCCAGAAGGGCCATGGAAATCAGACAAGAAATGCTGGTTTGGCAGTTGGTGAAGAAGAATTTTTTCAAGAGCGCTCAATGTGCTGGAGTCAAAAGTTTGTTCACTGACCCATTTGCACGAAGGGGATTGATGCTGGCAAGGCAGGTCAATCGCAGTTTAATTTTAAGGAGAAATCAATGGAGCAATATGGTGAAGAAGAGAAACTTTCTGGTGATTTGTCAGGCAAATCTGAA
>SKGZ01000159.1 GCA_007117175.1 Bacteriovoracales bacterium
AGCGAACTGGGGCGATCGGCTCTAGATACTATGCATATCCACATCTCAGGTATTTCCTCTAACTCTAAAGGAGATCTCAAGCACCTTAATTTAGCTCAATCAAAATTTAACTGGAAAGATCTTATTAAGGCACTCAAGGATAAAAAATGCAAAGGATACTTAATCAGCAATAGTCCCAACCTAGAAAAAGATGCTCTGATGCTGAAAGAGTACTATCACTCTTTAAACTAATCAGACTCAATATCAATTTTGTTAAGAGAGTCATGAAATGTTTTAATATGAGAAACATCTGAAATTTTCCACTTCTCATCGTCCTTAACAAGCTTTGCTATTTTCTTGGTTTCAGTCAAAAACTCATTATGACCATCAGCCTGGGTGTAATAAGAAAGGTAGTATGTAATACGACAATCTTCTGCGCCACAGGAGGTGGTTAAGATCTTGTAATTTTTTAATTTCAGGTTGTCTAATTGCCATATTCTCTCAGTATCAGGATTCTCTTCTCCGGTCAGCAGATCATAGAAATCTTCCGTTAGAAAGTCTTTTGTCTCTTCAAGGGACTTGTTTTCAAAACGAGATTTTACATAATAATTAAGCGCTGACTCAGGTGTTCCCTGTTGCCCTGAACAGGACACTAACAGCAAAGTTGCCAACAAATACCATTTCATTTTAACTCCTTCAATTTAGACAGTTAGCATATGATTTGAAAAACCAAGTCTTTTTAAAATACCCTTAAAGTCCATCCACTTTTGATCTGACGCGAGAGAAACCAAGCCCATACCATTTTTCTGGGGCTCCAGGATGGTCACACGCATCTTACAATCATATTTCCAGTTTCTATATTTGAACTCTATATCACTTTCGCAGTCTTTCAGATCTAGACTTCCCTTGTAATGAATATAAATACCTTCATCGCTCCAGTCTGTCACAACGCCATCATATTTTTTTCCGCCATTATAAAAACTAACCCTAATGCCACTTCTCTGTAGGTGTATCAATGAGTATTGGTCATAATTTCCTCGGTAAAGAGGCGAGGATAAGGTCCAGCTAAGATTAGACCAACTCATAAATGCCAAGACAAAATACATACCTGAAGCCAATAAAACTAAATGATTCCAGTCCCGATAAAGCCAATAAAGATAAAATGAAAGAATGACAAGTAAGAAAAAAAGATAAATATTGGATGCAAAACTTTTAACAAAAAAAAGTGAGAATAGGCACATTAAGAATAGCAGCAAAAGTGGCCAAGCTAAATAAATGATTTCTTTAAATGTGTTAGAATTGAATGCTGAAACTTCATGAACAAAAGCATAACAAAGATAGCAAAAGACTAAACTGAGCACACAAAAAAGGATGCTGTGCCAAATCGCTGGAATTCTCTGATAAATTTTACTACTCATAGATATCGTTTCTATTCTAAGGTAAAATTATATTTATGGAAACTAAACTTAAAATAGCCCGAACCTGTATTCAATGTGATCTTTGTCGACCTCTTTGCCCAGAAAAGGCCATTCACTGTATTGGAGGAGATTTTATACTTGACCAATTTGGTTGCACTCAATGCCAATTATGCATCGAAATTTGTCCAGTGGATGCCATTAAAGAGCTGCAAGAAGATTAAAGTCTGTAAAATTTACAATCACCCTATCATTTCATTTTAAGAGTGATATAAGGCTCTTAATGAATAACAAGGAGCCTTTTATGTTTTTTAGAAATTTCTTATTATCACTATGCTTTATCGCCATCAATTCTTATGCCGTGCAAGGCCTTGAAGTTGTTTCCATCACAAAACTGATTGATGAATACCCTGGAAGAATCTCACTTCAAGTCAAAACACTTGAGAATTCTTCAAGTGAAACTTTCTTTCAATTTGAAAAATGTTTTAGCGCCGCTGGAGCTTTTCGCATTGGAGCAGAGTATACATGTTTTACAATGGGACCTAAAGAAATTTACACCGAAGCAGAGATTGCTCAAGTGATGAGTAGCCAACAACGGTGGGCCTACATTAGAACTGGAATAGATGCCGCAGCCATTGTTGCTAGCTTCCTCGGTATTAATAAACTCTTTAATGCCATTCCTGCCACCGCAACAAATGGAACTCTTCAAATAACACAAATAATCACATCGATCTTTATTCCTGGTGCATATGCTGGTTATACTGCAACTTCAGAAGCAGGTATACGTGCCCAATTCCGAACAGCCAATAATATGAAGGCTGCTGTCAAGCAATATGATGAAAAAAATACAGTTGTGAAAGTACGAAATATTAATTTAACTTTTGCTAGAGTGAAAAGAGTACTTAACAGAATCCCTGCTCACTAATTTTCTATATAGCAAACTAATTCATTGTATCGAATTCCATGTCTGGGGTTCGATACAATCTTGCCTTGATCACCCAAAATAATCTTATTAGGACTTCTATCACCTATTAGCGCGCCGGTTAGATTAATTTGATTAGGGTGCTGGCTATGATAAGAAAGAATCTGGCGATTCATTTTGCTTTCATCAATAGCACCATATGATTTTAAAAACTGATAAAAAGAGCTCTCTGGTTTTGCTAGTAAGGTAAATATCGATTGGTAATAGCGGGCCTTCGTCCCAAAATCCCAGTATTCAAAATCATGTCCATAAAGACATTTCACACTTTTTTCTTGAGGATCGGCAACACTTTTAAAAAAATGAGAAAATCCTTCTACCCTCTTAAGCTTAGATAAGTTTATAGAACAGACCCCAGAGTAAGTTGGAAACTCATTGGATTGAAAGTAACGATCAGCTTCAATTGATTTCAAATGACCTCTTTCTAATTTCAATCCACTGTAACCATCGCCCTTGGGGACATTGATCGTACTTAGGCAAATATCATATTGCTGCAGTGACTGCATCAACTGATCATAAAATTCATGATTAAAAAACAAAAATTGATCTCCATTTAAGACCAATAGCCGTCCCTGGTAATTCACATGTTTTGCCATATTGTGTATCGCACCACCGGTCCCTAAAATTTCTGACTCATTTAAGGTTTTGAGTGAAAGAGATTGGGAGTGAGCATAAACTTTTTCTGCTAAGAAATGAGTATTCACAAATATCTCATCAATACCAAATTGACGCACAAAGGCTACTTGCAAATCAAGAATTTTTTTTTCAAAAATAGGCCACAAGACCTTGGGAATAAGCTCTCCAATTGGCCCCATACGTGTTCCATATCCAGCAGCTAGGATAAGAGCATAGGTTTTACTGACCATAATACCTTTCCTTAAGAATCATGCGAATAACGCTTTTTTCCCCCAAGTGACGCCTTAATTTTTCTATGGTTGCCCCAATATAAATAAGATAGCGTGAATTTTTTCTAATATAAAACTGGCCACAATAGGTGCCCAAAGCTTTTAATAGTCTCTGCTGAGTGACTCGTGAATATGATTGTTCTAAGTCCGCCTTGCTGTTAAAAATATTTAATTTCTTTTGCTTTTTATAGAAAAAGTTAACCATCTCTTTTTTAATATTTTGGTCATAGCTAAAATAAGGATCTTCTAGCAACGAGCAGAGGTCATAAAGAGCTGGTCCCTTCATTGTGTCTTGAAAATCTATAAAATAAATTTTTTTTCTACTCACCATAATATTTCTAGTATGAAGGTCTCGATGACAGAAAAAATAAGGTTCTTTTATTATTTCACGATGGATATTCTTCATCTCTTTATCAACAAAATCCAGCTGGTCTTTACTTAACTTTCAGTGTTTTTTCCAAAACTATTCTTTTGTGTGACTCCACCCATAATTTAATTTTTTATTATCAAACTC
>SKGZ01000190.1 GCA_007117175.1 Bacteriovoracales bacterium
ACTCTGTCGGGATCTGTGGGTGGTCGTCCACCGGCAAAAATAATATTGGATCCAGAATAATCCACTTGAAAAATGAGTTTGATCTTAGTGTCTATTTCCGTTGGACTAATAGTGCAGAAATCTAAATGTGCTGTTCCGGTATTGCCTTGCACTGAGCTTACTTGGCTTAGTTCTTTAAATTCTTTGCTTCCTTGAGAGCAAGAAAATAAAAATAATGTCAGTAAAAGAGTTAACTTATTAGCACTCATATCAATGCTCCTTTCATAAAAGTTCTCAATAGCTTAGTCGGATAGATCTGGAGAAAATTTAAGAAAGAGAGGGGTGGGGAAATTTTTGCAAAATTGCTTGATGGATTTTGTATCCTGTAAAGGTTAGCACCAGCCAAGCAATTCCCATTTTTGCAGATGTCATAAGTAGGGGATCTGCAAACTGCCAGATATTAAACTTAACGCCAGCATAATAGGCCAAAGGACCGAGAAAAAAAATCAAGCAAAGCAGATTTTTGGGATGGAAAGTAAACCAACTTAATGAGTAATTATAACTATGTCCAAACTGAATCCACATCCCGATTAACCAAAGTGGATGGAGAGAAAAAGGATGGTGCAGTTGAACCCACTTCAGTTGAATAAAAGTTTGATCCAGTAGCAAGCCTAGAACGACATAAGTGAGAGCAGAGTAAAAATCTCTTTTAGAGTTTTGAGAAATAAACCAATAATGAAGAAATAATGTGATCAGAATCAATAACAACTGCAAAATCTCACTGTAGTGAGAACTTATGAGAAATAAAAACCAGCAGCTTTGATAATAGAGTCCTTGAATCAGTTTTATATTCATAAGTGATGTTTTTGGTTCCTGACAATATTATCAGCATTCCAATGGATTTGTTGAACAAAGTTTTGTTGCCTCTTGGGACATTGCTTGAACAAACATGAGGGACAAGATCGAGGGGTGCAGGGGTCCATATGAACAAAAAGCTCTTCGGTATTGGGGAGTATTTCTTTGATAACTTGATGAAACTCTTCCATAGTTTCATGTCCTTGCTCAATAGTATAAAACCATGGAATGGTCAGATGGCAATCAATGTGAAATTGTTGACCATATTTAATAATGCGAAAATTGTGAAGATCAATCCAGTCAAATTTTCTCTTGGAATTGATTTGGGTGCTTAAGTTTTTGATGAGAGCAGAGTCTTGCTCATCCATAATACCGGCCAGTGATTTTTGAGCAAGATTAAGTCCTGTGAAAATAATAAAAAAGCTAAAGACAATGGCACAGAGATTATCAATCATCACCCAGCCTGTGAAATAGGTTATTCCCACTCCTAGTAAAAGAGCAAGAGAGGTGTATGCATCAGCTTGTAGGTGGCGACCATTGCCTTCCAGTAGCAGTGAGTGAGTTTGTTTGCCTCTCTGTATAAGAAAGTAGCCTAGAAGGAAATTCATAGCTCCCATAATGGTGCAGATTAAGAGTCCCAAGGGAAGATGCTGAATTTCTTGAGGTTGATAGAGGTGATAAGTAGCCTTTAAAATAAGAGCGATACCCGCTATAAGGATCAGAATTGCTTCTAATCCAGAAGACAGAAATTGTACTTTGCCATGGCCATAGGGGTGATTCTCATCCTGGGGCCTTAAAGAAAATCGATAGGCTAGCAGAGCAATAAAGCCAGCGAGTACATTGACAATAGATTCCAACGCATCGGAAAGTAGCGAGCTGGAATTAGTTAGGAAATAGGCATAACTTTTCACACCTAAAATAAGAGTGCCTAGGATAAAGGCAAATAAAAGCCAGCGATAATTTAAATCATCAGTCTTTTTGAACATGGATTATTCAACAACGATAAATTGTTCAGTGATTCTTGCGTCTATTTTTTGTTGAGTGCAACCTGAGATGAGTGAAGTGAAAAAATAGGAACCAGCTGTTAATTGATTGGTGTCCACTTGAAGATTGATTGGGGAGTATCCCTCTACTTGAGTTTTTTGCTGACTGATGATTTGCTGGGGCATCGTTTTTCCATCGCGACTTAAGATTTGAAATTCGGCCTGGTCGCAATCATGATGAGCAATAAACTCTACATTCAGTGGCCGATGACGTTTGATTGGATTGGGGTAGAGTTTGATATCTGCAGTGATATCAGCTCTTTGGGGAAAATAGCAGTCTTTAGGATCATCTTCTTCAGTGCACCTTTGATAAACCTTTACATAGTCAATAATATGATCGAGGTCTTCTCCTGCACTTTCTCCTACTGCTAATTTCTCCCAAGCAGCTCGAGAGTTACGGCTAATAGTATTGTTAAGTAAAATATTGAAAGCCCCTTTAGGTATTTCCAAAGGAACATCAGCGACAATCTGTCCTTTATTTTCACCTTCATTATAATAGGCCCTGACCAATTGTCCTTCTTTGAGTTCATAGACTTTGTGTTCATTAAAGTAAAAAGTCATATGATCTTTTTCCCATTCCACCGCGTAAGTGTGAAACCTTTTATAGAATGCTTCTTTTCTTTCTCTACGAGATAAGTCTGGAAAGAGGTGACGAGTGGCATAGTGATCACCTTTGGAGTGATACTTTAAGCGATCTCTGCACACGCCACCATGATAAACTGTGCTATAGCGAGTCGGATGATCTTCCCAGGCTTCCATAATGTCTATTTCTCCTCCATAGGGCCAGATATGGCATTCGGCAGGAAGATTCTCAGGTCTTCTTTGTGGTAAGAGCCAATGGGCCGGCCAGCTGCCAGGGCCATAAGAGATTTTGGCCCTGATTTCAAAACGGCCGTATTCTTGGCTAAAGCCAAGCATCTTACTATTAAAGTAAGTAGAGTTAGTAGAGCCAATTCCTCCCGACCAAACAAGACATTGATTATCTTCTACTTTTCCCTCATCTTGTGGTCTGAGTGGGTTTTTAATCATTTTGCGACAAGACTGTCCTTCTTTTGGAACATCACTGCGAACGGCCATTAAGTAAAGTTTGTCATTGATAATATCAACCGCCTTGGGGTGAAAACTATTAAGACCTTCACCAGCTCCCCAGTCTCCTTGCCCCATCCAGTTAGCGCCTCCCCAAACATGCCAATTGCAGCGATTAAAATTTCTCATACCAGGATTTAAGTGTGTTTCATCACATTCGCTAACCCGCCAGCCATAGTAATTACAGGCAATGGGTCCTTCAAAACACTCGGCTTTGGCACCTTTGGCAATGGCCTTTTCTTTGCTTTCAAAATTGTCTTCAAAGGTGAGTTTCCAGCCATAATGATTTTGACTGGCAATTTTTCGCTCAATTTCACTATGGGTGCAACTGAGAATTAAAAAGAGTGTTAGATAGAAAATTTTCATAAAAAAAGCTCCCTTAACAGAGAGCTTTTCGGAAGCTTAACTATTGAACTTAAAAAATTTACTGAGAAGCTTGATTAAATCGCTCTTCTACAAAATCCCAATTCACAATATTCCAGAAGGCATTAATATAATCAGGTCTTAAGTTTTGATACTTTAAATAATAAGCATGTTCCCACACGTCTAGGCCTAAAAGAGGAGTTCCTCTTTGAGATTCAGTATTCATTAAGGGGTTATCCTGATTGGCGGTAGAGCTAATTTCAAGCTCACCACTTTTATTCATTAAAAGCCATGCCCAGCCAGAACCGAAGCGGGTAGCAGCCGCGTTATTGAACTCTTCTTTAAATTTATCAAAAGAGCCCCATTTTTTTTCAATAGCACTGGCCACATTGCCCTTAGGATTGCCACCACCATTGGGGGAAAGACAATTCCAAAAAAGATTGTGATTGTAAAACATTAACTG
>SKGZ01000226.1 GCA_007117175.1 Bacteriovoracales bacterium
GAAGAAAGATCAATTGAAAAACAATTAAGCTTTCATCGCTATATTCAATGTCCAAGCTTTGAGGATTTAAAAGCAAGCCTTGATCCATGGGTTCAAAAAAATAATCAAAAGCTAATTGAAAAAGCTCACCAGACAGGAGTGAGTCTTGAACAATTTAAAAAAGATTGGCAGTCTTATCTTGAATCAGAACCCGTGAAAAATTTTTTCTCTTCTCAAAAGATTGTCCTTTTTGGCAAATCCATGAACGCTATCGACTTACCATTTTTAAATCGTGACTTAGGCTGGGATTGGATGAGAAAGTATTTTTCTCACCGAGTACTCGACTTCTCATCAGTTTGTTACGCCTGGATTGATGCCAAACAATTACCCGCAGGCAGTGAATCTGGCTCCCAATTAATGGCTACTCTAAAAATGGGAGAGGTTGCCCATACGGCCTTAGAAGATGCGATCAATACTGCGCAAATGTATTTTGCTTGTTTGGATTTTATTAAAACTTCGCAATAGATCGAAACTGAGGAATATAACTTAAGGGATTGAGATGCTGATTATTTCTCCTGACTTCGAAATGCAAGTGAGGCCCAGTGGAACGACCTGTACTGCCCACCTTAGCAATCACCTGACCTTTTTTTACTTTTTGTCCTTTTTTCACTAATAAGCGACTAGCGTGGGCATAAACGGTAAAAATCTGATCTCCATGGGCAAGAATAGTCACTTGACCATAGCCGCGCATGTTACCAGAAAAAATCACTTCACCGTGATTTACTGCCACAATAGGTGTGCCTGTAGGAGCTGCAATATCAATTCCGTCATGGTGTCTGCCATGGCGCTTACCATAGTTAGAGCTAATTTTATAAACACCAGGCAAAGGCCAGATATAATCAGATGAAGTTTTTTTAATTGAAGCGCTACGATAACCTTGAATGGCAGGTACAAAACCAATAGGCTGAGGTACAAAAACAATTTTTCCTCTTGTTAAGTGAACTCCAGGATTGGCCTGACGAATATCACTCTCACTCACTCCATACTCACGGGCAAGATCAGCTAAGGTGCCTTGCATTTTAACATACTTACCACTGCGCATACTACTGCATGCGCTGAGCAGTAAGATCAGTATCAATGGCAAGCTTCTTATCATAGTTTATGAATCCATTGCTCTAATGAAGTAAAGTCCACTGGAACACTCTCAATAAGAGGCATTGGTGTAATGGAGACATATTGCTCAGCCACAGCTTCTGAGTCACTTTCTCCATTAAAGTTCATAAATCCTTCCAAAAGTCCCCCTACCCAAAAATAAGATCTTTGCCTTGAGTCAATTCGATTATCAATTTGCTCAGAATAATGGCGAAAACCCACCTTTGTTTTTTTGATTCCTTTCACTTTATCGTAAGAACAATTGGGAACATTAATATTAATCAGTGAGAACTGAGGAATCATTTGGTGCACTTGACTATCTACAAGGTATTCAATCACTTGACTGGCGGTTTCATAATTGTGATAAGAACTTTGATCCAAAACTAAACTTACTGCAATAGAAGAAATGCCGTGAAAAGCAGCTTCTCTTGCCGCTGCCACTGTTCCAGAATAGTACGTGTCTTGCCCTAAATTGGCTCCACGGTTAATTCCAGAAATGACTAAGTCTGGTCTTGAGTCTTTTAAATGATGGCCAATGCCCACTAAAACACAATCAGCTGGATAGCCAGTACAAGCATACAACTCCTCTTTAGGATGATAGCGATTAAAGCGCAGAGGATGATCTAAACTTAAGCTATGCCCAGTTGTAGACCGCTCGGTATGGGGAGCAATAGCAGTGACCTTATGTTTTTCCTTAAGGGTATGATAAAGAGACTGAATTCCAGTGGCATGAATACCATCATCATTAGAAAGTAGAATTTGCATTTTTCATCCTTGTGTTGATTTTCCTATTATAAAAAACAATCATTTAGAAAACAAAAAAACTTCTGGGGGTAAGTTGTTCCTATCGATTCCGGATGAAATTGATAAGTCATCACTCCTGGCCAACAGCTCATCATAAGCTCTTCATGGTGAAATAAAAGCTGCTTGTCTTGAGAATAGAAACGTGCATGCTGAGCATCAACCACCAAGGAATTATAGCGTTGCACTCGGACTTTGCTTTGAAAAAGAGACAATTTATTTTGCCAATAGCCTGAAAGCTTAAGTTCAATACTTTGACCATGCATCAGCTGAGCTGAAGACACCACTGGAACAGTTAAATTTCTCCAAATCAATTGATGCCCAAGACAAATACCTAAAACAAAACATTGAGGACACTCCAAGGCTTCATTCAGCGCAGAGGTGATCTTTGGCAAATACTCATCAGGATGACCTGGGCCAGGGCCTAAGACTAATAAGTCCGCTGAAAGAGCACTTGCTGGCCAGTCTTGCCACTGAATCACCTGCACTTGAAAAAAACCAGTGCTTTCAAGTTCCGCGGCAATATTAAAAGTAAAGCTATCGTGAAAATCAATTAAAATAGCTTTTTTCATGATTAAAATAAAGTAAACAAATCATTACCAAATGTATCACTGCCAAAATTAAACTGAAAATTAAAGGCAATTTGGGTATTATTAAGTTGTTTTCCGTAGCTTAAAGACAATAACCAACAATCATTATTCGGCACATAATTGACAAAATAATTTTGAGATAAATTAGTTTTCGCAATCATGTCTCTAGTGGTTAGAAAAACCAAGGTTAACTCATCATAAACAGGAATTTGTACCCCATAAGTATGAATTTTTCGCTCTGCTAACTCATTGTAAATCACAGAGTTTGAAAATTGAATAAAATCAAAATCATTTCTCATATTAAAATTGACAATTTGTCGACTGCTTTGATGAAAATAGAATTGATTCATTCTTAAATTCAAATAGCGGTGAGCATTGTATCCCATTTGCAGACCCAAACGAGACAATTGATTATTCACACTGCCATCATCATTGAGCACAATCCCTTGCGAAATATTAAAATAAGCAATTTGAGAGTAAGTAAAATTATCCTGTAAGTAGCGATGATCTTCATTATAGTCAAAAAACTTGGGAGTTTTACTAATTAAACTATTATTCCATTGAAATTCAATGGTATTGTCTCTGACAATTTGTGTTCGAGTCTCATTATCACCCTGCCTTGCCTCTAAACTTCGAATGGCATCATTATAATCAAACCAGCCTTGCGCTTGTAGAATTTGATTGCGAAATGTCTGATTTCCAAATTCTCGCTCTCCAGGGGAGTAATAATGAACAAATTTAAAATTTTGATTGTGTTTATAGCTACTGCGACTCACAGTCTGAGTCGTTTTGATGCTTTCAGTACTAAAAAGTGGTAAATCTTGAATCAGTCCTTCTCCGGCTGATGGCAATTGATCTCGATCACTTAAATCAATAGGAACTTCTTCATTCATCGCCACACCGTACACTTTCTCTAAATCAAAGGAAAACTCGGTCACCATTTGTCCTGAATACTTCTGGGCATTCTGCTGATTTTCTTCTGAGAAGTGATAAACTTGATGGTCAAAAGTATAAGATGTATTGAGCTTAAAAAGAGAGTTATCAAAAATTGTTAAATTCAGAGTCGGTTGAATATTTAATCTTGTGGCATTTCTTAATGTCCCCTCCTTGGCTAATTCTTCATTCACATTACTTTGCTTAAATTGCACTAAGTCAGAGTCTAGACTAAAAGAAAGCTGATTGAGCCATTGAGACTGAGTTCGAAATATTTGCTGTGGCATTAAGGACAGATGAAACCTGGGAAGTTGC
>SKGZ01000162.1 GCA_007117175.1 Bacteriovoracales bacterium
GATTGCCTGCAACTGCATAGGTTGAGACATGGTGAAAGTATTTTAATTTCTTAACATGTTTTGCCAGATTCAGTATGTTTTGAACTCCGATGACATTGTGTTTGTACGCTTCAAACTCGTTAGTTTCAATATTGTACTTACCTGCAAGGTTAACAATCACTTCTATTTCATCTCTAATGACTCGAATGTCATTCAGATCAGGGATGACTTCATTCTCAGTTAAGTCTCCAGCGATGATGGTTACATTTTGATGTTTCTCAAAATTTTTAACCGCTTTAACAATTGATTGCTTGCGAGTTAAAACATAAATATGTTGGCATTGCTTAACCAGTCTCTTTAAGACTTCTTTGCCAATAAAACCTGTGGCCCCTGTTAGCAAAACCTTCATCTAGACTAATTCTACCTGATCTAGTGACATAGCAGGACAGTAAAGCAGATTATTATTGTAAGAAGAAACATTAAGTGATTGAGGGATGCATTTCACAACAAAACTTCTTCCTCTGCAGAGAACCTCTCCATCTCCAAAAAATGTAATGTCTTCACCTAGTGCAGTAATATCGAGTTCGTCAGTCTCAAAGCTGACTAGTTCTGGATCATCTTTGGGATATTCACCTTGTAGCATTTTGAGCGTTGTCCTAATGAGGTCTAATTTGTTCTTATGGGTAAAGAGAGTAACATTAAATTTCCCGTCATTATTTTTGGTTTGAGGGGCAATCAAAAAGTTGCCGCCAATTTTGGGTTGATTGTTGATCATTATAATTGATGCATCGATTATTGTTTCTAACAGAGGATAGTCTTTTGAGTAGATATTTAAGCGATGCATTTTGAAAGGGGACAAGAACTCTTTTGCAAAGTATATGGGATACATTTTTGAACCAATTAATTGCATGACCTTCTTAAATCCTTTTATTCTCTTTCGATCACAGTTTATCTTTTCTGCTACATTGGCAGTCATTCCAAGTCCCCCGTTGCTCACCATGAATCTATCATTGACTTTGATGACATCGATATTTTGATAGGATTTATGAAGAAAAACTTTCATAATCTTTTCAATGTTTTTATTAAGCCCCATTTCACTGGCAAAATCATTAGCTGTTCCTGTTGGGATAACAATGAGTTTGGTTTGACTGCCATGAATACTTTGGATGATGGTATTTGCTGTTCCATCCCCACCTACCGAAAAGATGTACTCACATTTGTTCTTGATGTCATTTCGCAGTTCCTGCTCCAGCTCAGTTAAGTTTCTTGGGGAGTGAAACGAAACATCGTGTCTGAATAAATAGTTTTTTAGAGTCTGTGTTAGCTCAATGCTTTTTGATCGAGACGCAGCATCATTGAAATAGACACTTATTGTTGCCATAGCTTATCCTACTTTAATCCCTCTTATTGATTTCACTGGGACAAACTAGCATAGCTATGGCGATCTCTTCAAAAGAATATTCTTATTTCTGTCATTATTACCCACCTGTGTAAAATATTCATGACTACTTTTACTTTAAAGTTAAATAGTTTAGTTTGTTTCTTTCATAATATGGAGGATGTAATGAGACTTTTATCTTTGACTTTTCTTTTGAGTTTAATGACTTCTTGGGCCTACGCTCAAGACTGCGAAGACTTAATTGAGACTGCTACTCAGCAGAGTATCCTGTGTGCCAATTCTGAATCAATCAAAGAAATGCAAGAATGCCAATTAGAAGCCTATGAGATTTGTATTGGGTCGCTAAGAATGGAAAACAAACACGCTCAGATCTCAGCTTTTATGAAAGAGGCAATGAAGAGTAAAGTTTTATGTCAAAAAGAAATGGGATCTTGGGAAAACTCACCTACTCAAGGTCCCCATGATTGGCAGGATGTTGATAATTGTCTTGCTCGCATGCAGTATCTATTCTCTCAACTATAGAGTTGCAGTAGTAAAGAAAAAAGCGGTCCTGAAAAAAATCAACGCACTTTCTTTTGTTATTGTGTTCTTTAACGAAATCGTAGACCTGCCAACATTCATCTTCGCTCAGTAGGTAGTAGAGTTTTCCCGCTGGGCCGATTAATTCCAGATTATGCAAGAAGCCAGCGCAGTCTAAGATGATTTTCAATCCAGATCTGCGCTGTTGTAACTCAAAGATGGTGATTGGGCTTATTTGCTTGACCCCAGTAATTTCTAATGAATAATAGGGACGGGGGCGATGGCCCATTAAGAGGCTGCATATGAGTAAAATGATGATTTTCACTACGCTAGCATAGTCATGAATGATGATTAGACAAGCACTGTAATCTTTACATATCGACTCAGCGCAGCTTAAAGCACTGCTAAAATGTTTAAAAAAGGAGATTCTATGCGTTTGATGACATTATTTTTGTTTCTTATTAGTTTAAGTTCACAGGCCTTTATTGATCTCAAGGTGAGCGGAATTAAAGAGCTCAAGGGGACCTTGCAGGTAGCAGTTTTTGCCAGCTCTGAGGGCTTTCCCTCTGACCATCATCAAGCTGTTTATGTGACTCAAGAGGTGATTTATGATCATGAAATGACCCTTTCCATTGCTTCAGAGGATCTTGTCGAAGGGGAGTATGCTATTGCTGTTTATCAGGATGTGAATAATGATGGTGTTCTCAATCGTAATTTATTTGGAGCTCCAACTGAGCCCTATGGTTTTAGTCAAAATCCGCGTATTCGTTTACGAGCACCTCGCTTTCATGAAGCCAGTTTTCCCTATCCAGAGACTGTGGATGTTGAGATTGAGCTTAAGTAATTTTTGAATTTTTCTATCCAAAGCTGGCAAAACTGTTCTCGGTGCTGCTCACTGAGTTCAGAAAAAAAGTGTTGCACACTGTGATAGTTTTGTCCGCTAATTCCACAGGGGCTAAGTTGACTCATCACTTGTTCAAAGGCCGAATCTTGAAAGAAATTAAGGGCCATGCCATGTTGGCTGACAAAACGCTCTAGATTCATCCCCACAGAGGCAATTTTCTTACCCTCGCTCCAAAGTCCTAGCAATTGCTGACGATAATCAAAACTGGCAATCAGTCCCTGCTCTTGTAAAATCTCTCCACTCATTTTGAGTAAATCCACCATTAACCTGGCCAAGCTTTTTTTCATTTGATTAAAGTTGAGCACTGGATAAATAATAATTTGTCCTGGGTAGTGAAAAGTTAGCCCTCCGCCTCTGGAAACTTGATAAAGTTCAAAGGGTAAATTCTTTTTTTGCTCTAAGCTTAAATCGCACAGGTCTTCATTGGTTTTTCGCTGCAGGCCCCTGCCATAGGTAAAGCAATGGGGGTGTGAGCAAATCATTAAATATTTTAATTGTGGGTTTTGCTTAACGGTCAGTGCTGCTTTTTGCATTTTTTCTAATGCTTGAGGATAGGGCAGATTAAACTCAGTTTCAATCAACCAATCAGCGCACGTCATGACCGCGAGATTCCAAATAGTCCAGATAATCAGCAGCTTTATAGGAGCTGCGAACCATGGGGCCAGAGGCGACAAAGTCAAAACCCTCTTGGTAGGCCAAATCCTTGAGTTGGGCAAAGTCCTCTGGGCGATAGTAGTGCTCCACTGTCAGATGGCGGCGAGTGGGCTGTAAGTATTGACCAAAGGTGACAATATTGACTCCCACTGAACGCAAGTCCTTAAGTGTTTGTACAATTTCCTGGCGAGTCTCACCCAGCCCCACCATCAGTGACGTTTTAGTACTAATATGGGGGTAATGGGTTTTATAAAATTCAAGGCAATCCAATGTTTGCTGATA